>CAMTON010000039.1 GCA_947074105.1 uncultured Bacteroidales bacterium | reverse complement strand
TAACCGATACCCTGATCCCACCATCCTGAGGTCCATACCATATGGAATGTACCGTCAGCACCCTGGCAGATACTCGGGTCTCTCATAAGTTTATCCTTACCGATCTGAGGTCTCAGAAGCGATTCCCCGTTTTTAATATTTTCCCATACTTTACCGTCTTTACTTGCTGCAAGATGAAGACCGGTTTCTCCATTTCCTACGAAATAAGAAAAAAGATAAACAGGCGCTTCTGCTTTTGGCTGCTCGGCACAACTACTAAGCATCATTGAAGCTCCGAAGAAAAAAGCGGCTACCGGATAAAAAAGTTTTTTCATAATGATTTCTTGTGTGTTAATTTAAAGTATTGAATTATATATAGTGTAATTATTTTTCTAGCCCGACAAAAATAATCAATAATTTATAATTTAAATTACCCGACAGGCATCGGATTTTGTTTTTCCGTTCTGTCGGGTAATTTTAATTTATTATCGTTAGTGCTTAACGTGATTATTTATTTACGATAGGCGACATTTTGTATCCGTATTTATATGCACGAACCAACATTCTGTAATGCACATGAACAGGATTACCCCATGAGTTATCTCCTCCCACACCCTGCTGACCAAGGTCGATGTTAAGATAGATATTATCCTGTTTCTTCAGATCAACAGTATTTCTGATTGCGTTTCCTTCTGCAGTGAAGTAATCTTCAGGAGCATGATACTGAGCATTGAAACAGAACATTCCGTTACCCGGGTTCATAAGACCTTCGATTTTCACACCGTTACCTTCGTTGTTGGTAAGTTCCAGCCAGCGAACATCTGTTCTGTATCCGTTTTCCTGTGGACGGATATAGTTATGCATAAGGTGAGAAACCTTGTTGTCATAGATGTTTACGAATGCAGAAGTCTTTCTGTCTGAATAATTTTCCCATGGTCCGCGACCGTACCATTTAGCATTTTCAAATTCGCCGCCGATGCAAAGAAGCTGACCGATACGAGGCACTGAGAATTCGCTTTCTGCAGGATAATATTCCGGAAGGAATTCATTTTCAACTTCAATAACTCCGTCTGCCCATACTTTGTATGTAGAATTGAATTCAACACGGAAACGTGCATCATTATGATTCATCTTACCTTTTACGGCAACAGTGATATATGATTTGTTTTTAGCTTTAGCTTTTGGCTGAGCGTCAACTACAGTGAACTCTTTCACTTCATAATTCTTAGGAGCATCTCTCCACGCCTTAGCGTCTCTGTCCCATCCGTCATTATCAATCTGCACGCGGAAGAAATCAGGACGTGTATTTCCTTTAAGAATTTCAGTATTACCTGCTACATAGCTTTTCATGGCTCCTGTCGCTTTGTCAAAAGTTACAGTGAAATCAGAACCGTTGATTCTTACTTCTTCCGAAGTCTGATTAGTTACAAGAAGACCCTGTGCATTATGAGCGTTGCAGAAATCTTTCGCGCTCAGCTGTACCTGTTCAGTAGCTACTACATGACCTTTCTTAAGAAGTCCGTTGTCGCTTTTCAATGCTACATGGAAAGTAACATAATATTCTTTTTCGCTGTTTATGTTTGTTTTCAGAGGAAGAGAGAAAACCGATTCGCTCTGAGGAGCAACTTTCACATCGATAATACCTTTTTCAACTTCACGTCCGTCAGCCCAAACATAATAGTAAAGATCATAATTAGAGTTATCTTCAAATGAGCTTTTGTTAGTAAGGATATATTTTCCGCTTTCAATATATGGTTTAACTGCGAAATTCTGATATACTTTTCTTACTTCATAAGCATGTGGATTGAAATTTCTGTCCGGATCTACAACACCGTTAAGACAAAACGCTCCGTCATTTCTGAAGTTTTCCATTCCGAAACCACCTCCGTACTCGAAGAAACGTTTTCCTTCTCTGTGGTCTGTAAGTCCCTGGTCTACCCAGTCCCAGATAAATCCACCCTGAAGAAGAGGATATGCCTCGATAAGATCCCAGTAATCCTGGAAGTTACCCATACTGTTACCCATAGCGTGAGCATATTCACACTGGATAAGCGGACGGTCTGAGCTTGAAGAAACTGCGTAGTTACGCATAAGATCCATACGCATATACATAGGACAATAAACATCAGTATGAGGACGTGTACCCGCCTGCTCGAACTGAACTAAACGTGTAGGATCAAGATCTTTAAGCATCTGGTATCCCTTTTCAAAGTTCATTCCGTCACCACATTCGTTACCAAGAGACCAGATAATTACAGAAGGATGATTCTTATCTCTCTGGAACATTCTTTTCTGGCGGTCAAGATGAATAGCAGTCCACTCAGAGCTTGTAGCGATATGGTTCTCCATATTGCAGTATGCCTGAAGAGCAGCTCCAAGACCATGAGATTCTACGTTTGCTTCATCAACTACATAGAAACCGTATTTATTGGCAAGCTCGTACATATAAGGATCCGCAGGATAGTGACATGTACGGATAGAATTCACATTAAGTTCCTTCATTCTAAGAAGATCAAGTTCCGTTGTCTCACGAGGAATATAGTGTCCAAGTTCAGGATGATGCTCATGGCGGTTAACACCTTTTACAAGCACAGCCTGACCGTTGATCTTAAGCTGACGATCTTTGATTTCAACAGTTCTGAAACCTGCATCTGTGGAACTGTAAACAGATTTTCCGCTGTTATCCTTAAGTTCCACAAGAACTTTGTAAAGATTTGGCTGCTCTGCATTCCAGCTCTTCACGTTATTAACTTTGAAGTTTACGGCTTTCTTGATTGTCTCATTTCCTTTTACGGAAATATTTTCTTTTTTCTCCGATACTTTGTTTCCTTCAGAATCAAGAAGAGAAACAGTAAGTTCATATTTATCGGCTCTCTTTTTTGTGCTGTTTTTGATTTCAACATCAATATCCATCACACCGTCTTTGTAGTCGTTTTCAAGACCTGCCTTAACGAAAAGGTCTCTTACGAATACCTTAGGAGTAGCATACAACCAAACATCCCTCTTGATACCGGCAAGACGCCAGAAGTCCTGACCTTCAAGGTATGATCCTGCAGAAAAACGGTAAACCTCAACAGCTACCATATTTTCCTGTCCGTATTTGATATATGGAGTGATATCGAATTCAGCCTGCATCTTTGAATCCTGAGAGTAACCAACTTTCTGTCCGTTAACCCATACATAATATGATGATTTCACAGCTCCGAAATGAAGAACGACTCTTTCGCCTTCCCATTCTGCCGGAACAGTGAAGTCTCTTCTGTATGATCCTACAGGATTCCATTCGTTAGGAACTTTTGTAGGCCATGGAGATGTCGTATTGAACTCATAAGGATGGTTCATATATACAGGTTTGTCATAACCCTGCACAGGCCAGCTACCCGGAACTTTTATCTTATTCCATGCCGTAACATCAAAATCCGTCATATAGAAGTTCTCAGGACGGTCGGAAGGTTTTTCACAGAAGTTAAAGCTCCAGTCACCGTTAAGTGAGATATTGTCTTTTCCTTCATAATATCCCGAATTCAATGCATTATCCGCATTATACTGATACCAGAATGTTGAGCGACCCTCTTCACGGTTGACACCTGTCACCGATGGATCTTCATATTCTCTGAGTCCGTTTGATTTTACATTTTCTGCCGCGTTAGTCATTGTCGGCATAGCTACCGCCAAAGCACCTGTCAGCAAAAGTGATGAAACTGAAACTTGTTTACTGCTCATTGTTATTGTATTTAATGTTTGTTCTAAATGTGTTATAAAAGCGCTTTCTCCACAGTCTGTAAACTTGACTGTCATGGTATTCTTTATCACTTCCGCATATGATACCCGGGAATATTATAAGCACCTCTTCATTGACAAAAATATAATATTATAACGGCTAAAAATTCTAATATTTAATCACAAAGTATTATTTATGAAACATTTTGGGTTTTTTGATATTTTTTGAACCCATAACAGAGTTTTATTTTTTACGGCAAAAAGTTTGATATATGACCAAAAAACTCTTATCAGTAATAAAAAAAGCTGTTACGTTTATCCCTTTAGGAATCGTAACAGCTTTTTCTTATATAATCGTTGAACTTATATCTGTGATAACGTAATAATCTAAATAATCGGTAAATAATTATCGTCCTATCGCCTCTCTTACGAACTGACGGATAAAATATGAAGTATCTTCGATACCCAGCATTGACGAATCTACACATAAATCATATGAAGAGGCGGATCCCCATTCTTTTTCAGTAAAGAAATTATAGAATTTCATTCTGGACCTGTCCTTTTTGTCAATCATGACTTTTGCAGCATCTTCACTAAGTTTCATTCGTTTCATCACATTCTTTATGCGCTGTTCCATAGGAGCACATATAAAAATATTGATACAGCACGGATGATTGCGAAGTATATAATCGGCACTTCTTCCTACTATCACACATGATCCTTTTCCGGCTATATTAAGTATGACGTTTGACTGAAGAATATAAAAATTGCCACTGCTCAGTATATTTTCCTGAACCGTTCCGGCAAAAAGAGCATATTCCAGAAAATTGGGAGCTTTCTCATCAGCTTTTTCCAGATATGATGTGCTGACTCCGCTTCTTTTGGATGCTTCATCAATAATTTCGCTGTCATAAAAATCCACTTCAAGCATCTCTGCAAGAATCTTACCGATAGTATGGCCGCCGCTTCCGAACTGCCGGCCTATTGTAATTACGAAATTACCCTTTTTATCTTCACATTTTATCATGACGATTATTTTAGATTATCGATTAATTCTCTAAAATAATAAATTATATAATCGGATGTATCATTTATATCGTAATAACTGTACCTGAATTGTTTCCAAGTTCTCCGGCTTCCGTAATTATCACTTCTTTTACTCCGCAGTCAAGTGCTCCGAAGGCATTTTCCAGTTTCGGAATCATTCCGCCTTTTACAACTTCATCTTTAAGTAACTTTATGAATGATTCGGGAGTGATATGAGGAATTACACTGTTATCATCGTTCTCATCCATTAATACACCTTTTTTCTCAAAACAGTAAATAAGAGTGACGTCGAATTTTTCAGCAAGAGCTTTTGCCGTCTCTCCGGCTATAGTATCTGCATTGGTATTAAGAAGGCTTCCTTTTCCGTCATGTGTTATCGGAGCCATAACCGGGACGACACCGCTGTTAATAAGATCGCTTAGAATATCGATATTCACTTTCTTTACGTCACCGACATATCCGTAATCAATATCTTTTACAGGACGCTTTTCCGAAAGTATGACATTCATATCAGCTCCGGTAAGTCCGAGAGCATTTATTCCCTGTCCCTGTAATGAGGCTACGATATCTTTATTTACAAGACCCGCATATACCATTGTCACAACTTTAAGAGTTTCAAGGTCGGTGATTCTTCTTCCGTTCACCATCTTTGATTCTATACCAAGATCGGCAGCTACTTTTGTCGCCGAACGTCCGCCTCCGTGAACAAGCACTTTTTTTCCTTCCACCTTTGAAAAAAGATTAAGAAGAGATTTCAGTGATTCTTTCTCCTCCACGATCTTTCCGCCAACCTTTATAACCGTCAGTTTTTCCATCTTATTTACTTTATTACAATTGTTTGAGAACAGTTTTATTTACTATATGAAGACAAATTTATTAAAGCAAAATTCAAAAACTGCTATGCAAACGGTTTTTTTATCATTATTCATGTATTTTATGCGATATAAAAAGCATATCACCCTTCATTATTGCATCTTTATACAATAATAAAAGGTGATATGCATTATAATATATTTTATTTTTGAAATATACCTACGGTATTTCCACATCAAATATCAAAATTGCATCAGAGGGTATAACTCCTTTTATTCCCTTCTTTCCATATCCAAGTTTCGGAGGAATATATATTATCATACGGCTTCCACGCGGTACTTTCTTCACCGCAGTAGAAAGACCTCTTACGACTTCATTAAAGCCGAACTGCACCGGTCCGCCATGTGTTGAAGATGAATCAAACAGTGTTCCGTTTCTCAGAAATCCGTTATAATATATTATGAAGTCAGTATCATGATGACGGTAGGTAAGTCCGTTTCCTTCTGTTACAACGAGGTACTGAAGATCATTCTTATCTGTAATGACACCTTCACGAGCTCCGTTCATACGTATAAACTCTTCATTTGTTTCGGCTTTTTTAAGAGAATCAGGCAAAATCATATTGTTATAATATTCGGTATACGATTTATCAAGAACATCCATTGTCAGTTTCTGTGCAGATAAAGGCATTATCAATACGGTCATAAGACAGAATAAAAGTATAATTCTGTGTTTCAGGGAAAAAGATTTCATGTTTTTTCTTTTATATGATTCTTTTTTAAACATAATATCAATAATAGAGTTTAATTTTCAGTTATAAAGATAAGATATTCATTTTTCGTTCAACCGTACGGTTGCAATATTGTCACTGTACGGTTGTCATATTGCAACTGTACAGTTGTAATATTAACACTGTACGGATGTATATAATCGTCGTATTACTACAGGAAAAGTGAAGATAAAATTTTTCGTTTTAGTTTATTTATAATATGAAGAAAGTTTGATTCTGCATTTATACGGATATAAGCATGAATAAAACAAAATTGCCTTTGACTTATCCCTTTCGGAATATGCCAAAGGCAATATCTTTATATTGAATATTCACGTTTATATTACTTCAGAGAGTAAAATAAAAGAATTTCATTTTTCACTTTCCGGTTTTTATTTACCGTTTAATCCGATAGCCTTACTTCCCAGAAGTCGGTTGTACTCATCCGGATTATTGATTATATATAATGCTTTAAGATATGTATCATTCTTAGCATTCATAACACGATAGTATTCGGCAGGGGTAAACATGTCGCGGGCAAGAAGAGCTTTGATCTGCAGTTTTATAAGTTCTTCCGAACTCTCGAACTGCGCCTTGTCTATCTCTATCCCTTCTTTTTCAGCTTTATCCTTAAGTTTTGAAATCATCTTATCAGTAACCTGGAATTTGTTTTCAAAAGCCTGATATGAAGGATATTCTTTTGCCAACGATTTCTTGTTTTCATCAAAATAAGTGATGACGAACTGGTTCAGTACTCCTTTTGCAATAATATTGCGGTGAACAGTAGTAAAACGTGTTGTATCAAGCGGAACAAAATAGTCAGGCATAATTCCTCCGCCTCCATAAACTATTCTTCTGTTCTTAAGAGTTGTAAACTTAAGTGAGTCAGGAAAATGTATACTGTCGGCATTCTGAAGCTCTCCCTTGTTATAACGCTGGATAAGATCTTTATTATAGTTCTCAACACCGTCTTCATATGGTTTCTGAATCGAACGTCCTGTAGGAGTATAATATCTCGCAACTGTAAGTCTTATCATAGATCCGTCAGGAAGAGGTACAGGTCGCTGTACAAGTCCTTTCCCGAATGTGCGTCTTCCCACTATAAGACCTCTGTCCAGATCCTGAATCGCACCTGAAACGATTTCACTTGCCGAAGCACTTGATTCGTCTACCAGAACAACGACACGACCATCTTTCATCAGGCCTCTGTTGTTGGAAAGAGCTTCTTCTTTATTCGAATTAAGCCCCTGTGTATAAACAATCATATTATCGCCGTCAAGCATTTCATTTGCCATCTCTATTGCAGCGTTAAGATAACCTCCGCCATTGCCTTCAAGGTCGATTATCAGATTCTGCATTCCCTGATCTTTCAGTTTTTTGATTCCTTCTACAAATTCATCATGTGTTGTAGCACCAAAACGGCTGACACGGATATAACCTGTTGTCGGATCTGCCATATATACTGCATCTATTGAGTAAATCGGAATTTTGTCTCTTTCTATTCTGAATGCAATAAGATCCTTAACGCCTCTTCTCTGTACCTGGATATTAACCTTTGTTCCTTTAGGACCTCTCAGGCGCTTCATTATATCCGGAGTTTTCATCTTGACACCCGCGATTGTAGTGTCATTGACGCTTATAATTCTGTCTCCTGCGAGCACTCCGACCTTTTCAGAAGGACCGCCGGAAACTGTATTAATGATAAAAAGTGTATCGTTAAGCATATTGAACTGAACACCGATACCATCGAAATTTCCCTGAAGTGGTTCATTCATCTCCTTTACTTCTTCTTTATTAAGATATGTAGAGTGAGGATCAAGTTCTTTAAGCACACCCGTGATAGCGTCTTCAACGAGTTTTTCCTGTTGTATAGAGTCTACATAAAGTTTCTCGATGGCATAAAGAGCATAAGAAAGTTTCTGTTGAGGGCTTATCGGTTTATTCTGATTCTGGGCTTTTATTCCGGTTTGTCCGGAAATTTTGTTAGCAGCGTAGATATTATCATCAGAAGCGATTGAGTAAGTAACATTAAATAATGCCGCAAATACTAATAGTATAAGATTCTTCATACTTGTTTTGTTATTGTTATTTTTTCCTGATGTAGCTATCAATATGAATTTCTTTAGGTACAAATCCGGAAACATCCTTTTTATAGCGAATCAGTTCACGTACAATAGTAGAACTAATATGAGTATATTTAGGTTCAGTAAAAAATATTATTGTTTCTACGCCTGAAAGTTCTCTGTTTACATCAGCAATAGTCTTTTCATATTCAAAGTCATTTACCGATCTTATACCACGGAGAATGTATTTTGCTTTTTTCTTTACGGCATAGTCAACTGTCAGAATACCATATGATTCCACTTTCACTTTAGGTCTGTCTTTGAAGAGATTACTGATCATTTCTATTCGCTGATCAACGGTAAAATAGCTCCTTTTCGACTCATTTATACCTATAGCAATAATGATTTCATCAAAAAGACCCAGCCCTCTTTCAACTATGGAAAGATGGCCTATCGTAAAGGGATCGAAAGTGCCGGGGAAAATAGCGATATTTCTCTCTTTTGACATTTCCCTGGAATCCCCTTTCTCTTTATTGCGGGGCTCTACCTTCTGATGAGTCCCGAATATCCCTTCTTCTTCATAAGCAACAAGAATATCGTCTACTGTGTTATCGGCAGGATATCCGATATGTATTCTTTTATTATGTACTTTATTCGACATCTTCTTCTACTACAAGATTGTTAATTATAAAGTTCTGTCTTTCCATGGTGTTCTTTCCCATATAGAATTCCAGAAGCTCTTTTACAAGGTCGTCTTTTCTGAGAGAGACAGGATCAAGGCGCATATTATCGCCGATAAAATCTTTAAACTCATTAGGTGAGATCTCTCCAAGACCTTTAAATCGTGTGATTTCAGGATTTGCCCCTGCTTTTTTAAGTGCTGCAAGTCTCTCCTCCTCGCTATAGCAATAGAAATTTTCTTTTTTGCTTTTTATTCTGAAAAGCGGAGTCTGTAGAATATATACATGACCTTTCTTTATCAGGTCCGGAAAGAACTGAAGGAAGAAAGTTATAAGAAGTAAACGTATATGCATACCGTCGACATCGGCATCGGTAGCGATGATCACTTTATTATATCTCAGGTTTTCTATACCGTCTTCAATATTAAGCGCAGCCTGAAGAAGATTGAATTCTTCATTTTCATAAACGACTTTTCTGGTAAGGCCATAAGTGTTAAGAGGTTTACCTCTTAATGAGAATACAGCCTGAGTTTCTACTTCACGGCTTTTTGTAATAGAGCCGGATGCAGAATCTCCCTCAGTAATAAATATACTGGAAAATTCACGTTTGTCTCCCTTAGCATCATTAAGGTGAACTCGGCAGTCTCTTAATTTCTTATTATGAAGGTTTGATTTTTTTGCCCTTTCACGTGCAAGTTTAGTTACGCCGGCAATAGCCTTACGTTCTTTTTCTGAGTCAAGAATCTTTTTAAGAAGGATTTCAGAAGTCTCGTTATGACGGTGAAGATAATTGTCAAGTTCTTTTTTTATGAAGTCGCCGACAAATTTATTTACACTTACTCCCCCTTCAGGAGCCATATCTTTTGAACCCAGTTTGGTTTTTGTCTGAGATTCGAATACAGGTTCTTCAACTTTCACACTGATTGCTCCGATTATTCCGTTACGGATATCAGAGAATTCGAAGTTCTTGTTATAATATTCCTTTATTGTTCTAGAAATATGTTCGCGGAACGCAGTCAGGTGAGTTCCTCCCTGCGTAGTGTGCTGGCCATTGACAAAAGAATAATATTCTTCGCCATACTGATTGCTGTGAGTAAGGACGATCTCAATATCCTCTCCTTTCAGATGGATGATAGGATATAAAGGTTCTACAGTCATATTTTCCACAAGAAGATCCTGAAGTCCGTTTTTTGAATAGAATTTCTTTCCGTTGTAGAAAATTGAAAGACCGCTGTTCAGAAAAGTATAGTTTTTAAGAAGAGTTTCAACAAACTCGTCTCTGTAGAAATAATCCTTGAAAATCGTATTATCAGGAGTAAAGCGTACATATGTCCCGTTCTCTTCCGTTGTTGGTTTAATAGGGGAATCTTTCAGTATCTCCCCACAACAGAATTCACTTGATTTACATTTTCCGTCACGATATGCGCATATATAGAAATCTGTAGAAAGTGCATTTACAGCCTTTATACCGACTCCGTTAAGACCTACGGATTTTTTAAATGCCTTTGAGTCATATTTGGCTCCGGTGTTCATTTTTGAAGAAACGTCATTGACTTTATCAAGAGGAATACCGCGACCGAAGTCTCTTACGGAAACAACGCCGTCTTTGATATTCACTTCTATCTGACGGCCGAATCCCATCATATATTCATCCATAGCATTATCGAGCACCTCTTTCAGAAGAACGTATATACCGTCTTCAGAAAGAGAACCGTCGCCAAGCTTCCCGATGTACATCCCGGGGCGGCGTCTGATATGCTCTTTCCAGTCAAGAGTCTTAATTGTATCTGACCCGTAGTTGTCTATATTGTTTTGAGAATTATTATTTTCTGACATAAAAAATAAAATATTTGAAATTCCGGCTCATTATGCTTCGGAGGCTGAGGCCGGTGATATATTAATAAAAGGTAATGTTCAATATAACTGATTGTTCTTAAGCCAATAGTTGAAGTCACGTTTTTTTCTCTCTTTGACCCATAGCTTAGTAAGTTCATAACTGCCCCATGCACATGCGCTGCCGAGTATGGCTCCCGCAAAGACATCGGTAGGATAATGGACACCAAGCTGCATTCTGGAATATCCTACTGCTGTCGCCCATAAATACGCAGGTGCCGTTATATACCATTTACGGTAGTTAAGTGTAAGAGACGTAGCAAGTCCGAACGCGCCCATTGTATGTCCCGAAGGAAAAGAATAGCTGCTTTCGTGAGCTCGGGCTACTATATAGTCCGGATATTTATCATAGGGACGTTTTCTCTGTATTATGACTTTCATAAGTGTTGAGACAACATATGAAGATACGACGGTAGCTCCGATACTTACAGCTTTGTCTATCTCAGCGTCGTCACCCGATAATGCGCCGTAAAGCCCTATTCCAACCGGTACGCCGACCAGAAAGACAAGTTCGCTGTTGGAAACAAATTTATTAAAATTAGTGAGTCCTTTCCCTGAACATGAGTTCATTGAGTGAAGTACGCGGGCATCCCATGGATGTCTTGAGTAAGCTTTTTCGGTAATAGAAAATAAAGTCGTAACCGTTAAAAACAGAATTATAAGATATCTTGTCAACATAACACAGAATGTAATTTGAGCTATTCACTAACCAAAGGTAATATTATTTTTTTCTATATTATTCAAAGATTTATATTCTAAAGGTTGAATATCAGCTATTAATCGTCATAATTTATTAAAATTACAAAAGGACAGTATCTTTTATTCAAAAGTTACTGTCCTTCTTCTTTTATTGAAAAACGTTTTTTCTGAGAAAAGCTATCATATGAAACAGCCTGTCTGCCGGAACGTTATCTCTTATCTGATATTATTTCAAACCTCTGCATCTAAGAAGAGCGTCCGGATTAGGATCCTGACCACGGAAGTTTCTGTAAAGCTTCATCGGTTCTACGCTTCCTCCTTTTTCAAGGATATTTTCTCTGAAAAGCTTAGCAGTTGCCTGATCGAAGATTCCGTTTTCCACGAAAGCATCAAAAGCATCAGCATCAAGAACTTCAGCCCAAAGGTAGCTGTAATAACCTGCAGCATAACCTTCGCTGGAGAAGATATGGTTGAAGAATGTAGTGTTGTATCTGAAAGCGATCTCATCGATAAGACCGATTCTTTTAGCAGTTTCTTTTTCAGCTGCAAGAGCGTTGAAACCTTCATAAGAATTCTGAGTATGCATATCAAGATCAAGGATAGCAGCTGCAACAAGTTCTGTCGTAGTGAATCCGTTATTGAAGTTAGAAGCTTTTGATATTTTCTCGATAAGTTCATCTGAGATAACTTCACCTGTCTGATAATGTTTAGCATACATTTTCAGAACTTCAGGGTGAGTAGCCCAGTGTTCCATGATCTGAGAAGGAAGTTCTACGAAGTCGCGTGCTACGCTTGTTCCGCTTACACCTGCATAGTTACATTTTGTAAGAAGTCCGTGAAGACCGTGTCCGAATTCGTGGAAAAGAGTTTCAACTTCGTCAATATTCAGAAGAGACGGAGTGTCGCCTACAGGTTTAGAGAAGTTTCCGACGTTGACAATGATAGGACGGATATCTTTACCGTTTTCAACATACTGGTCTCTGTAGCTGCTCATCCAAGCTCCGGCTTTTTTACCCGGACGAGGGAAATAGTCAACATAGAAAATACCGATATGAGAATCATCAGTGTCAAGCACCTCGAATACTTTAACATCCTGATGGTAAACAGGCATTCCGTAAAGTTCTTTGAATTTGATACCCCAAAGGTTGTTAGCAACCATGAAAGCACCTTCTCTTACGTTATCAACAGCGAAATAAGGTTTGATTTCACTTTCGTCAAGGGCGTATTTTTCTTTTCTTACTTTTTCAGTATAGTACCACCAGTCCCATCCTGCAAGTTTGAAGTCTCCGCCTTCAGCTTTAATCATTTTCTGAAGCTCTGCAGCTTCCTGCTGAGCTTTAGGAAGAGCAGCATCCCAGATTTTGTTTAGAAGAGTGTAAACATTTTCAGGGTTCTTAGCCATTCTGTTGTCAAGAGCCATATCAGCATAAGTGTCGAAACCAAGAAGCTGAGCTCTTTCAAGTCTTTGCTGAAGAATCTGTTTAACTACCTCTTTATTGTCGTTTTCATTATTGTTGTTACCTCTTGCATTATATGCAGTGTACATTTTTTCTCTCAGCTCTCTTACGTCAGAATACTGAAGGAACGGAATAAGGCTTGGTTTAGCAAGAGTGAAAACCCATTTTCCTTTTTCCCCTTTTGCGACAGCTTCTTCAGCAGCACCATCACGTACCCACTGTGGAAGACCTGCAAGCTGTGCTTCATCTTCAATCACAAGTTTGAACGCATTTGTTTCATTAAGTACGTTGTTTGAGAATTTGATATAAAGAAGGCTAAGGTTCTTGTTGATTTCCTTAAGTTTTTCTTTGTCTTCAGCAGAAAGTAAAGCTCCTGAACTGATAAACTGTTTGTATTTCTTATCTAAAAGATTAGTCTGTTCTTCTGTAAGGTTTTCTTTTTCCTGATTATCGTAAACACATTTCACTCTTTCGAAAAGCTGATCGTTCAGCATGATATTGTCGAAGTGAGAAGTAGATAAAGGAGAAAGTTCTCTCTGAATACCGATAAGATCGTCATTAGTTTCTGCGGAAGTCATATTTCCGAATACAGAACCTACTTTGTCAAGAAGCACTCCTGCACGGTCAAGAGCCGCGATAGTATTTTCAAATGTTGGAGCTTCGGTACTGTTGATGATACACATGATATCTTCATTGTGCTCTTCAAAACCTTTGACATAAGCCGGCATATAATGAGCAGGCTCAATAAGTTCAAACATTGGCGCACCGAAAGGAGCAGTAGATTCCGAGAATAACGGATTCTCATTTTTCTGTTGATTGCAAGATAACATCATCGCCGCAACACAAGTTGTTAATAATAATTTTTTCATATTTAAAAATGCACTTTATAATTCTTTTATTATGAATTCTTTTCCGGTTCAGGATAAAATAAACAGTTCTTATACGTCAGATTGCAAATATATGCTATAATTATACCGGTATCTTTCATTTTGGACGGTAAAAATACACAACTGTAAACAAAAAGACAAATAAAATTACATTTTCAATTCAAAATATGCATTTTTAATATTAAGTGTAACAAACTTCATTATTCTTTTGTGCGAAAAACACCTGTTTTGTATTTACAGGCTGTAAAAAAGGCCGTTATGTGTGATAACGGCCTTTTTAAGATATTATATTTTTCAGATTATTTTTTCAGCTCAAAATATGCACTCATCGGATAATGATCGGAATAAGTCACCTTGTGTATTTTGGCATTATATACATTATAATGATTATTGTAGAAAATATGATCAATCCTGAAAAGGAACAGATTTTCATGATATGAAATTCCGGGACCTAGTCCTGTATTCGCATATGCATCATTAAGATCACCACGTATATGCTGATAGCAATAAGAAATAGGAGTATCGTTGAAATCCCCGCATACTATCAACGGAGTATCAATCTCATCGATTATCTTTTTCAGTTTTTCAGCCTGAGTGGCACGTATTCTGTATCCCGTGGCAAGTTTACTTATAAGTGTATTCTTAAAAGTACCAAGCTTCTCTGACTGAAAATGCTTTATCATCTCATTATAAAACTCGCGGTCCTCCTTCGAAAGCTTGTTTGATTCAAGATGATTATTGATAACAGTAATTCTCTGTCCGTTTACGTCAAGCTCATAAAGGCATGATGTATTATACATACTTTCATAATCTATCTGTTTTGTTTTTTTGATAGGATATTTTGAGAATATGGCCAGGCCGCTGTTGTGCTGCGGAGTCGCTTTACTGTAATGATAATAAGGATAATCCTTTAATTCCTTCTTTATTTTCGCTTCTGTTATCAGTTTGTTATCCTTAAAGAATGTGTATTCCTGAAGACATATGATGTCCGGGTCTTCAGCTTTCAGAAAATTGATTACGGAATTTCCTTTTTTGTCATTCCATTCTCTTTCCCTACCCATATTACAGGTATTATAGGTAATGAATTTTATAACATTCTCCTTAGGCGGTTTCTGGGATACATTGATCGGAACATATCTTTTTACAGGCTCCCAGCATACTGCTATCGTAAGGAGTGGAATGAGAAGATATATCCTTTTCCTGAAACCCCAGTAAATGATAAAGAATATTACCGGAATAAGAAAAAAGGGAAACATTATTCCCAGGAATGAGGGATATACTGTTTTAAGAGGCGATATATGGTCAGAATAGGAGGAGATTATAAGCAATAGTGACGCAATGATATTAATCATCAGCATCATGCCGTCGAATATTCTACCTAAAATCTTCATAATATGACAAACAAAATTTTATTTTTTTTACTTCTTACTTGCATCAAAGAGCTTTTGTTTCTCTTCTTTGCTTAGACCGTCATAGCCGGTTCTTTTCATTTTATCAAGTATAGCGTCTATTTCTTCTTCTTTTGCTTTTTTCTCTCTGTTATATCTCATGTCCACATTCTCTCCGTTCCTGTAAACCTTAAAGGTTTTCCGGGGTCTGAACATCCCGATTATTCTTTCATAGATATTTACAGGCCATCTTGTGATATCGTTACCCTTTTTCCAGCATAATATGAATATAAAGCCGAATAACGCGCCTCCCAGATGAGCTATATTTCCTCCCGCATTTTCCGACACAACGTTAAGAAATGAAAGAAGGACTACGAAAATCGCTATATATTTCAGTTTCACCGCTCCCAGGAACATAAGATGAACTTCATCATTAGGATCTCTCAGCGCTGTTGCCACAACAATGGCAAGCACGGAAGCCGAAGCCCCGAGAAGAAAACTGAAATGAGATATCGGCTCAAAGACAGGCAATATATTATAAGTAAGAATATATAAAATCCCTCCTGAAACACCTCCCATAAAATATATTCCGACAAGCTGTCTTTCAGAAAAACGTCTCAGGAACATATTTCCGAACCAGAAAAGCCAGAGCATATTAAAAAGAATATGAAATATCTCCAGATGAAAAAACATATATGTTATGATAGTCCATGGCCGGGTTATGAGAACATGCAGATTTGAAGGCAGCTCAAAATACCGGAATATCACATCCGGATGCATGCCTCCCAGTTTACCCACAATATTTATAACGGCCGCTACAATGAATATCCCCACATTTACAAATATGAGTCTTACAAGAGCATTACCGTGAAAATACCGTCTCTTAATATTTTGCCATAATTCTTTCATAACATTTTCTTATTAGACTTCTTAATAGAAATAACGTCCATTGTTCCTATCCTGTTTTTTCCAGATCTTAATCAGTATGAATCCGAATATCATACCTCCCAGATGAGCGAAATGGGCAATATTGTCGCCTCTGAAATTTCCTACTCCAAGGAAAAGCTCTATTATACCGTAACCGATAACAAAATATTTAGCTTTTATAGGTATCGGAATGAACAGAAGATACATTTCGGCATTAGGAAATAGCATCCCGAATGCCAGCAGAATACCGAATACTGCGCCTGAAGCTCCGATAGTAATAAAGAAGCGATTTATATATTCAGCTACAGGAATTATACGGCTGCCAAGATTGACTTGTTCATATTTCATAATATCGCTGATCTCATACATCCAGACAAGTTCCTGGACAAGAGCAGCTCCAAGTCCGCAGACTACATAATATGTGAGAAATCTTTTTCCGCCCCATACTCTCTCCAGTGTGCTTCCAAATATGAAAAGCGAAAACATATTGAAGAAAAGATGATTGAAATTGGCATGCATAAACATATATGAAACAAACTGAGCCAGATTAAAATCAGAAGCAGACCAATAATGAAGGCCGAGTATATTGGTCAGGTTTATATTCAGATGCGGAAACACCATCGATGCCAAAAAGAAAAGAGCATTTATTATTATCAGATTCAGTGTAACAGGTGCAATGGAGCGAAACCCGAAATTACCATTAAGCATAATTAAAATATTTGTTTACTGTTTGTACGTGTTTATATTAACTCATTGAAGAGCGCAAATATAATCTTTATTTATTATTATAATGCGGCCTTGATTTCAAATCGTTAATTACATAATATCAATTATATATCTTATATCTTTTTTAATTTTTCATTTATAATCCGTAGTGAAAATTATATCTATATCATTACGCCTTATCCTTGCTGTAAGCCATTCCTTCAACTTGATCCTTTCAGAATCGCCCAATGATTTGCTTGCAGAAATGAGGGCTAGGGTGACAGGTTTCAGTTTTAAAGAATCTATTTCATTGAAATAAGTACTCGCTACCGCGATATCGTTTATTTCAGGAAAAAGGACTTTCACTTCAGGTGCTATTATTGTTCCTATCGAATCAAGATGCTTATAAGAAGAAAGCTGAGACTCCAGTTTAGATATCTGCTCTCTCTGTTCATCCATTATTGTCTGATTATGCTTAAGCATATCCTGTACAATAGTGGTTGTAAGTTCCTGCTGATTAAGAGTATTATTCGGATTATATCCTTGTGTCACCTTTAGGGTTGTATTCTTGAGCCCGTAAAAATGCATCTTCGAGGATATTATACTTATCGAGTCTGAAGGAATGTTTTCACCCACAAGAGTGACTTCAAGAATATCCTTACCGTCTTTTTCCTTAATAAGGTTCTTTCTTATAACCTGAGTTGAAGGAAAATCAAATTCCTTAGAGACAAAAGTATTAACCTCTGTCTGTAATATATTATCCTTAAGAATTTTATAAGTTATATATATACTGGGGAGCGCTGTGATAAGAACAATAAAAGAAACCGCCTGAAGAATCTTTTTTTTCTTTGCCGGATCAGTCGTTATGTTTGCTTTAGGAATCTTCAGAATTCGTACTCCAAGCCATGTTGCAAAGCCGATATATACACAGTTTATCATATATAGATAGAACGCACCGATGAAGAATTTCATCTGTCCGGTAGCCAGACCATAGCCACTTGTGCAAAGCGGAGGCATCAGAGCAGTTGCAATGGCAACACCGGGAATTACATTTCCCTTGCCTTTACTTCCGGTTGCTATGATACCGGCCATACCGCCGAAGAAAGCGATCAGCACATCATATATTGTCGGTGTTGTCCTGGCCAGAAGTTCCGATCTTGCCTCATCAATAGGTGAGATAAGAAAATAAAGACACGATGTCATCATACTGAATACTGTAGCGACGGCAAGATTGGTGAACGACCTCTTTACCATCGTAAGGTCAGATATGGCAAGCCCCATACCCACTCCCTGAATCGGTCCCATGAGAGGAGATATCAACATGGCCCCGATAATCACCGGAATTGAATTCATATTCAGACCAAGAGAGGCAACGAATATAGCGAATATAAGGACCCATAGGTTGGTTCCCTTAAACTCTGTTCCCGCAGCTATAGCTTCATAAGTCTGTGCTGTAGATTCCTGATCATGTTTAAGATCAAGATATTTCTTTACAAGAAATTTCGCTTTATTATAAAGCACAACAACATCTATCTTTTTCTTCTTTGGTGTCTCGAGATTCTGATTTTCCGTATTATTTTTTTCCATGCAGTCTGTTTATAAATGGCAAATCCTTTAATGATAAATCTTTTCTGAAAACAATAATCACATATAGAATGATTAATGCTATTCTGAAAATTAATTTAAAAAACACATTATCAATCGGCACATAAATTCCCGAGAAATAGAAACCTATTGTTATTAATGTATAGAATAAAGCGTTCTTTACTTCATAATTTATAGGATAATATATTTTCCCTACAAGATATGACGACATCATCATAAAAAAATATGTAGTGAAAGCGATCCATGCACAGGCCATATATCCGAACTTAGGAACCAGCATCACATTAAGCGCAATGGTAAGGGCCGAGCCTCCAAGTGAAAAAAATGCACCCCACTTTGTCTTATCTATCAGTTTATACCAGAAAGACAGATTGAAATAGATTCCGAAAAACAGCTCTGCCATCATTATTATAGGAACAACGGCAAGACCTGTCATATAACTGCTTATACGTGCATGATCTGCAATATAAGGAATATAGGGCAGAAAAGGAATAAGAAGACCTACGCTAAGAAATATGAAAAGTCCGAATATTATAAAATATTTCATTGCCTGGATATACGACTGCTTATTATCCTTATCTCTGTATTTCCCGAATACAAAAGGTTCGTAAGCAAAACGGAATGCCTGGATAAACATGATCATCACTACAGCAAACTTATAATTGGCTCCGTATATACCGAGCTGCTGCATAGCTGTTGCCGGATCATCGTAAACCATTTCAAACAATATCTGAGCCCCTGTCTGATTGATAACTCCGGCAACTCCCAGTATAAGAAGAGGAAACGAGTATCTTATTATATCCTTCAGAAGGCGGAAATCAAATTTGTATTTTATGAAAAACAGCTCCTTGGCAAGAAAAAGAGTCTGAACCGCAGTACTTATAAGATTAGACAGAAGGATATAGAATACAGGACTCGTCTCAGGCGAATATATGAGACTAAGGAAACTATCTCCGGGTTTATAGATTTTCGGGCATAAAACAAGGAAGAAAAGATTAAGGCAGATATTCAGACCTACGAAAAGAAGTTTTAAAAGTGCAAACTTAAGAGGTCTCTGCCGGAACCTGAGATAAGCGAAGGGAAAACAGCATATCACATCCATTCCCAGCACTATGGTCATCATTGTTATATAATTCTCTTTTCCCGCATAACCCATAGAATCGGCTATGGGATTGAGAAATATGAAAACAAGAGCCATAAAAATAAACGTAGTGCTGAATATGGAGGTAAGACATGTCGTATAGACCATATTGGCATCCGTATCTTTTTCTTTATTCGCAAAACGGAAAAATCCGGTTTCAAGACCATAGGTAAGCATCACAAGCATAAATCCTACCCAAGCATAAATCTGAGTTACCTGACCGTATTCAAAATCACTTGTTTTCACTACATAAAGCGGCACAAGAAGCCAGTTGAGTAACCTTCCCAGTATTGAACTTATCCCGTAAAGCGCAGTGTCTTTAGCAAGACTTTTTAAACCTGACATATTTTATTAACCTTTCTTTTTTAAGAGATCTTCATAAAGCGACATTATCTGAGATGCGATAATATCAGGCATGAATCTTTTGACATATTCTTTTCCGTCATTTATCATATTCTGACGGATTTCATCATTATTAAGCACATAATTTATTTTATTGGCAAGCTCAAGTGGCTTATCTGGATTGACATACAGAGACGAAGCTCCACCGGCTTCTTCAAGACAGGATCCCGTTGCAGCAATAACCGGTACTTCCGAGTGAAGTGCCTCGATTATAGGAATGCCGAAACCTTCGAAATATGAAGGATAAACAAAAAGCGTAGCCATTCGGTATATAGACGGCAATTCTGCAAATGTCACACCATTTAGTATTATAACTCTGTCATGAAGCTTCTTTTCAGCGATAAACTGCTCCACTTCTTCATAATAAGCTGTTTTTCGTCCTACCACTACTACTTTTATTTCCTCATCCTCTATTTCTGTCAACGCTCTGAGAAGTAAAAGCAGATTCTTACGACTCTCTATCGTGCCGACATTAAGGATATATCTTTCGGGCAAAGAATATTTTCCTTTCACCTTCTCTTTTATCGCTTTTGGAGGATCGGTTTCAAATGTCTTATCACAACCCTGATATATCGTAACTATCTTATTTTCATCTATTCCATAGTAATTTATAATATCACGACGCGTCATTTCACTCACAGCAATCACTTTATCCGCCTCTTTACATGCTCTTTTAAATTTATAGTTATAAATGCTGCGGTCGATAGGTTTATAGAAATGAGGAAATCTCAGAAAAATCAGATCATGAATGGTTACGACAGAAGGAATCCCGCTTTTATTTATTCCAAGCGGAAGCTCATTACTAAGACCATGGAATATATCTACTCCTTTTTCCTTCAATTCATCAAGTATCAGACGCGAGCGCCAATATGGTTTTACATATTTCTTAATTCCTTCAGGATAATTATATGTGATATTATCCCTTGAAGTAAGTTTATTTCTCAGGTTATCTTTTCCCGGCGATGGAGAAAATAATAAATAACTGCTGTGCGGATAATATTCCGACAGAATATCAACTATATACCTGCTGTAATTCCCCAGTCCGGTGGAATTATGGGTTATTCTTTTTGCGTCAAAAGCTATCTTCATTGTTTATTTTAAGCTTTTTTATTCAAAGATATTAATTTGATTTTACGTTACTATGATTATATACGCTTTATAGTGACTTTTTGAAGCGTTAATATGTCGTCTTTATTAAATGATTATATAATATGTTGATTATAATCAGTTTTTAAAATAACTTTGCGCTCCGAAACCATTTACAATTTATATGGATATTTCTTCCAAAATAATATTGGACTGCGATAAAATGAAGAAACCCAATACGGGACTTTTCTCATTCTGCTTACATCTTACTAACTCTCTTGGCAAAGTCGCTGCCGAACAAAACGAAAGGCTTTCAATATTTGCGCCTAAAGAAGTATTGAAAAAGGATCTGTTTGATAAGAATATCACTCAGCTTCGCCGCCGTCTGTGGAATATCTATTATATGGATCTTCCTTCCTCATATAAAGTATGGCACTCTACTTTTCAGCTCGGCCGCTACTGGCCAAGACATATTTCTTCAACCGTACTTACAATTCATGATCTGAATTTCCTTTATCACAGAAGAGAAAAAGATTATGACTTCTGTATGAAGATTATAAGAAGAAATATTGAAAGAGCCGATAAGGTTGTCGCTATTTCCGAATTCTCAAAAAATGATATCCTCGACCATCTTGACCTTGGCAATAAGGAGGTTGAAGTGGTTTATAACGGATGTCACAAATACGAAGGAGAAATAAAAGAGCCGGCTGAAAAACAGTTACGTCCTTTTATCTTCACTTTGGGAACGATACTGCCAAAAAAGAATTTTCATGTTCTTCCGTGTCTGCTGAAAGGAAATGACTTTGACCTAGTAATTGCAGGGAATATGTCGATATACGCTGAAGAGATTATGAAAGAAGCTAGAAAATGGGGCGTGGTCGACCGTGTTAAAATAATAGGACCTCTTGATGAAAATGTGAAACACTGGTATCTTAAACATTGTTCCGCATTTGTATTCCCGTCAATTGCCGAAGGTTTCGGACTTCCTGTGGTGGAGGCAATGAATTACGGTGTTCCTGTATTCCTTTCTCCTCTGACAAGCCTTCCTGAAGTAGGTGGAAATGTAGCAACCTATTTCAACGACCGCTTTGACCCGGAAGGAATGATTGCCGAGTTTGATAAGGGAATGGAAAGGTTCGATAAGGAAAAGCTCAGAGAAAAAATCATTGCCCGTTCAGAAATGTTCTCATGGGACACTGCTGCACGTCAGTACTGGAATATATACAAAGAACTTATGTAACTTTCCGTAAGACATAAAAAACATATTATATAATAAAGAAATGTCCTGAGTATTATTGAGTACTCAGGACATTTCTTTATATATACTCCAGTATTGCTCTGCGGCTTTATCCCAGGAGAATTTCATTGCCCTCTCCCTGATTTTATTTTTCATTTCCGGCATATTATTATATAAATTCAGCCCCCGGAAAAATTCAAGCTGCATCAGTTCCGGATCAAATTCCCTGTTGAAATATACGGCAAACTCACCTCCTACTTCTGGCAGACTTGTGTGTCTTGACAGAAACACTGGAACTCCGTAATTCATTGCCTCCACCACAGGAAGTCCGAAACCTTCGGCAATTGACGGATAAACAAAAGCATAGCAGTTTTTAAGATACCAGTGCTTAAGCCCTTCGTCTATCGGTCCGACAATCTTTACCCTGTCTGCGACATTCCATTTCCTTGCTTCATTCATTATATCTTCACAATATGCACTCCTGTTCCCGGCTATGATGAGATCAAAATCATTTCCTTTAAGAAGGCACGGAAGAACATGGAAATTCTTTTTGGGGAGTATAGTGCCGACGCTGAATAAAAAAGGTCTTATCTGAGGTTCTTTCGGAGCAGAAAGTTCTCCGTGAAAATAATTACACCCATTGTATATCACCTCCACCTTCTTATTAAACAGGTCAAGATGCTGTATTATATCTTTCTTAGAAAACTCCGAAATTGCAACTATCTTATCGGCTCTTTCTATATTTTTCTTAATTTTCTTCATACAGTAATCATAGTCCTTATCCTTACGGTGATAAAGGAAATTCAGATCATGAATAGTAAGTACAGTTCCTAGAGAGTTTACCGGCCAGTATTTACTCATCTGAAAAGTAGAATGCCATATTTTATACTGAGAAGGTACTTTAAGGTAAACTTTATCCCATATCCTGCCATTTATATACTTAATATTAAGATCAAAATGGTTTGCGGATACTACTCTCGACGGTGCGAACACCGTCAGCATTTCATTCTCACTCTGCGCTATCTTATACAGTGAATTAACAAGATAATAACAAAAAGAAAACAACCCGGTGTTGGCATATTTCATCTTGTCGCAATCAATCACAATCTCCGAACGTGCCGACATACATCTAAAATTTTATTATCATACACTATTTAGATGTTGAAATATCGTTTTTTGTTTCATCTGCAATCATTTTTTATCTATAAAACAGATATATAAAATATTTGAAATCCTTTTTCATATTATTTAATCGGAATTTTCTTTTACTATACTATTATTTAGAATCTATACAAAGAAACAACCCACAAGCTTGTGTTTGCATTATTTTCAATGTATATAAAATAATTAACATTAAACATACATTTTTTATGCATCATAATATTTCATATTTTCTTTTTTCCTATAAATTTGCATCTCATTCTGACACAATGTTTTATACAGGTGCAGCTTATATAATAAAAAATTCATCTAAGAACTGACTGAACAATTATGCCGCAAGGTATATTGTTATATTACCTAATCTAAAATACACGAAAAATACAGTTACTTAAATTCAGAAAGTTATGAATTCAATCAAAGTATCTGTTATTATACCTGTAAGAAATCAGGGAGACCATATTTCAGCATGTCTTGACTCTGTTCTCGGACAGACTCTTAAAGAGATAGAGATAATTATTGTTGAAGGAGGCAGTACTGACGAAACGGGAGATATCATCCTGAAATATATGGATAAGGATCCCCGAATCAAACTTATCAACAAATCCAACGAAGGACTTTCCATGGCACGAAAAGCCGGTCTGAACTTCGCTAAGGGAGAATATATTTATCATCTTGACGGCGACGATACTCTTGAGTGCGACGCCCTTGAACTTCTGTATAATAAAGCACAGGAATGTGATGCCGATATGGTTGTTCTTAATTTCATCGTACATCATACATATAGCGGTGTTGAAAGAGAATCTTCTTCAATGCGTTTCGTGCGCCTTTCAGGAATAGATTTCATCCGTACACTTTACCTTCGCCAGAACTACTGGATGGTTTGGAGCGTACTTCATAAGCGTTCGCTTTATTCAAACTTCGAGATAAAATTCGATTCTGAACTTTTCCTTGGTGAGGACACACTTCTTACCACTCAGCTTGCATATTACTCGAGAAAGATCGTAAAACTGAACTCTAAACCGATCCTGAAACATTATATCCGAAAAGCTCCGGAGGAAAAACGCCGCTGTTTTTCACAGAAGAGCTATTTCGATCTGTTTACATATCCGCGCCTTGTGGAAGACTTTCTTAAAGACAAAGAGGAATATCCTCATCTTAAAGAAAGTATCGCTTCTCTCAGACTTCAGTCTATCATTAAATGTTTCTCATATCAATGCTTCGATTCCGTTAAGGACAAAAGCTCGGAAGCGCTTCAGATTCTTCACGAACATCCGGCTCTGAAACATATATACGGCAAAAGAGTGATGCGTATATTCAAGCTTTGTGCAATCAATGAACAGCTTGGAAAGATATTATGTAAACTTATGCTTTAACCGGCTGCATTTATAATTTTTATTTATTCAGAAAACTTATTATCTCATTCATAGCTTATCTTTGCAGAATAATTGCCGGAGCAGTGTTCCGGCTATAAAATAAGCTTAAACACATATTGTGTCAACTATATGAATGATAACGATTTTGATATAAGAAACTCTTTAGTACCCGATCGCGAAAAAGATATTGACAAGGCACTCCGACCTCTTCGCTTCGAAGACTTTTCCGGACAGGATAAGATAGTGGAAAACCTTAAAATATTTGTGACGGCGGCTAAGATGAGAGAGGAAGCTCTCGATCACACTCTTCTTCACGGTCCTCCCGGACTTGGGAAAACCACACTTTCAAATATTATCGCTAACGAACTCGGAGTAGGTTTCAAAGTCACTTCCGGTCCCGTTCTTGATAAACCCGGCGATCTTGCCGGTCTTCTTACAAGTCTTGAACCCAACGACGTACTTTTTATTGATGAGATTCATCGCCTGAGTCCCATAGTGGAAGAATATCTTTATTCCGCTATGGAGGATTATCGTATTGATATTATGATTGACAAAGGTCCCAGTGCACGTTCGATACAGATAGATCTTAACCCCTTCACTCTTATCGGAGCAACAACAAGAAGCGGACTTCTTACGTCTCCTCTGAGAGCCAGATTCGGGATAAATTCTCATCTTGAATATTACGACAATAATGTCCTTGCTTCAATCGTGGGCCGTTCGGCATCAATACTCAGAGTAAGATGTTCGGAAGAAGCGGCAATAGAGATCGCACTTCGCAGCCGCGGTACTCCGCGTATTGCTAATGCCCTGCTTCGCCGCGTACGCGATTTTGCCATGGTTAAAGGAAACGGTAATATAGATATTGAAATTTCCAAATATGCTCTTGAAGCTCTTAACATAGATCAGTATGGTCTTGATGAGATCGACAATAAGATACTTATCACCATTATTGAAAAATTCAATGGCGGACCGGTGGGTCTTTCAACAATAGCTACGGCATTGAGTGAAGATCCCGGAACTCTTGAAGAGGTTTATGAACCTTATCTTATCAAGGAAGGTTTCATTAAACGTACTCCGCGCGGACGCGAGGTGACAGATCTTGCTTATAAGCATCTCGGAAAAAGCGGAAAACTCAAAGACGGATTTCTGTTCTGAAAGAATTAAACCGAAATAACAGAAAAAAGGGAATATTGTAGATTTAAATTTTACAATATTCCCTTCTTCTTTTCCTTATGACCTTTTATGTCAGACATTATTATCAATATAATCTCCTGCCGGCAGATCACTATTTGGTTCTTTGAATTTTACGTACCATATACTGTGCCGACTGTAGCATTGATGAAGCGAATTTTTCCATTTCATCTGCCTGACACTGTAATGAATCTATATAATTATACGGATTATTGTTTTTATAATCATATATCGCTTTTCTCTCTTCCGAAAAATTATTTACATAATAATATTTATCGCTTATACATTGATAAGCATTATCAGATGAAAAATAAACATAATCATGAGAATTCTTAAACAGATTGATTCCGAATGTTGAATTTACAAACTCATATCCAAGATATCCCATTACGGTTGGAAAGATATCAGTCTGACACGCAAGTTTATCATCGCAAACCGGCTTTTCTATTACGGGATCATATATGATGAATGGTACCTGATGATAACATAATGAGACATCATACAGATTATTGAATTTAGCCGAACCATGATCTCCGACCAGTACAAATACCGTATTATCATACCATTCCTGTTTTGATGCATTCTCAAAGAACTGCATTAATGACCAATCCGCATATCTTACTATATTCTGATCGATATGTTCATTTTTATCAATTTCAAAATATTCGGGAATGATAAAAGGATTATGGTTACTTGCGGTAAGATATGCCGCCATAAACGGTTTATCCTCAGAAGCAGACATATTGATATATTCAAAACTCTTCCTGAACATATAATCATCAGGAACTCCAAGGTTACTTTTCACTTCATTTGCAGGATAATCTTTTTCAGATATAATATGCTCAAAATAATTAGCAGCCATATAACCTCCGATATTATCAAACTGATCGTCATGAGTAGTGAAATAATATGTACTGTATCCCATTTCATGCATAATATATGGCCAGCTGTCATATCTTACAATATCGCCGGTCTTGAACGGATGCTGATCAAGCAATGCCGGATAAGAAAACAGTGTGGCATATAGTCCGTTCATCGTATGTATACCGGAAGAAAAAGTATTTGGGAAAAATATTCCTTTATCAGAAAGACTTTTCACAAAAGGCGTCAGATTAGAATCGGAAAGATAATATGAACTGAAACTTTCCATCAATATCACTACTATATTTTTCTTTTCTTTCGGCTTGTCGGCTGTCACTCTTTCAATCCTTAAAATATCAAAATCAGATATATCCGTTTCAAGATTGAAATATTCTTTTGCAAAAAATAGTGCGTCCTTTTCATCAGCGACATTAATTTCCTTATTCTTGCTTTTCTTCTTATCCAGAATGGTACGTATAAGTACGAAATTCGGATTAAGTCCGGCATTATTCAATATATGGTTAGAGCTGAAATATGCAGTGCCTATCCTTATCGGTGATTTTTTCGAAAGTCTGCCTCTGATTCCTATGAAACATAAAGCAAAAATACACATCGATAAAGATATTGCTTTGAAATAACCACTTCTTACAGGAGGAAGCAGAACAGATCTTTTCACTATGATACGTTTGTATGCCTTGTATATCGAATAGCAGAACAAAATATCAAGCAAGAAAAAAGCCACAACATATGGCAGAAACTGAATCTCGGAAAATATCATACCGATAACAAATGACGGTTCTCCAAGCCAGTTCAGTATTGATGAGTTTATTGTCTTATGAAACTGAGCATAATAAGGAATGTTTGCCGCGGCAAATGTAAAGGCGACAGAAAACATTGCCATTGAAAAATAAGTAATGAACTTATATATACGGATTTCTGCCTTTCCAATATAGGATGAAGCTATAGAAAGTATAACCGGAATAATCAATATATATAGTGAAATAACGGTATCAAACCTGAAACCCATCCATAAAGATGTAATGACAGCCCATAAGTTATCATTCATTTCCGCTATCTTATCACGGTTATCAAAAAGAAAACCTAATCTAAGTGTAAAAAAAACCATTAATGCGTTAACGTAAATAAATATCAGGAATCTGATAGATAGGATTTTCTTCTTCATCTGTATAATAATCAATAGAATAGTAGTAGGCCGCAAAATTAATTATTATAGATTTATTTATAATTGATATTAATTCATTTTTCTCTTCACCAAAGAAAATATTCACATAAATTACATATTTATTCAAAACATAATATGTAAG
>CAMTON010000038.1 GCA_947074105.1 uncultured Bacteroidales bacterium | reverse complement strand
GTCACTATTAAACGACTAACTGTTCGGTCGGAACCTTTGAGTTTGAAAATTATTTGTCTATAATATCACTATTAAAGGATTGCTTTTTATAATACGCTATTAAAGAGATTATTATTTGTGACTTTAATAATAGTTGCTTTTCCTTTATTTATTACCGGGAACCTGATTTTTGTGAAGTGTGAGAGAAAAGAAAACCAGATAGAGTACTCCGACAAATAAAACAAGTAATGAACCAATAACACCAATTCTGTCGAAAGCGAGCCCCATGAGTATAGGGAATATTGCTCCACCTGCCTGTCCCATTATCATAAGAGTGGATATTACATTTTTGTTTTCCGGCATACTCAGGACAGCCTGAGAAAACAGTACCGGAAACAGATTTGCATTACCTATTCCTATCAATACGATAAACAGAAATATAAGGATTTTGGAATGTGCGAAGAAAAGACCTACGATAGCGATCAAGATAAGAGAAACGCTTATATAGAAAAATTTGCTTCTTGACATTTTATTAAGAAACACCGACCATAGAAAGCAACCTGCAAGACGGGCAATAAAATAGAGGCTTGCTCCGAATGAGGCTTTTTCTATCACCTGATCCAACCGGTACATCATTATCTTTGGCGCCACGGTATTAGTACTTATATCTATTCCGACATGACACATTACTCCGATAAAAGAAAGCAGAATGAATTTATTTTTAAGAAGAGAAAAAGACTGAATAAACGTAATAGCTCTCTCTTCATTTTTTTCATTCTTTATTTTCGAAAAATAAAGCATCCCTATTGACAGAATCATTATGATAAAGTAGAAAAGAAAAAGAAGCCGCCAGCCCAAACCAAAAAAATGACCGAAATGCAGAGCTCCCAGCATTGCAATATAGGGAGCGGAAAAGGAAGAAAGAGTTTTTACAAACTGACCTATAGTAAGACTTCTGGCCAGTCCTTTTCCTGAAATTATATTTGATACCATGGGATAGAGTGAAGTCTGCATGCAGACATTGCTGATTCCCAGAAGTATGAAGCAGAAAAGCATAAAATGATAAGAGGCACCGAAAAGCGGAAATATCATCGAAAGCGTCATTACGCACATACTCAGAAGTACCGTGTTTTTTCGTCCTATTTTATTCATCAGAACACCGGCCGGAATTGTAACTATAAGAAACCATATATAAACAAGTGATGGCAATAAATTGGCTTTGGCATCCGAAATATGGAGATCTATACGTATATAATTTGATGCTATTCCGACCATTTCTATAGATCCCATTGCAAAAAAGCATATCATTACCGATAATATGCTAAAACGTGTCAGCTCTTTTTCATTAAGAATATTGGACATGCTGAATTTTTATTAGGTGAATTCCTCTCTATGTTTAAATCTCCCGGCAGATAGCATAAAGTCGTTAATTGAGATTAGAACAATCATTAAAGGCTTTTGGGTTTCAAAAATTTCTTATTAACAATTGGGAAAATTTAAATCAGATACAGAATGTTTAATTAATCCGGATAATAAGTATTATCTACTTTTTAAGATGGCTGTGATTAAATCTTTCATATTAATTCAACCGTTGTGAAAAAATCATGTTTTAAACATTAGAGATGATAAATTTTTTACTTTTGCATTAAATAAAATCAGGGAATGATGCTTCCCTTCAACCGCGTCTCTTATGAGAGAAGCTGATAGCGTCTGTGTCTTTATTCTGATCATTAATGATCATGAAGGCATAGTTGCTATCAGCTTTTTTATTTAAAACATATAATACAATGTTGACAAGTCTTGCTTATATCTTTATCCTCGGCCTATCACTGGGATATATATTCAACAGATTACGACTTCCCGCACTTCTGGGAATGTTGCTTACCGGGATTATACTCGGACCCTATGTACTTAATCTTCTTTCACCGTCACTGCTCTCCGTTTCTGTTGAGCTCAGGCAGATCGCTCTTGTAATTATCCTTATGCGGGCAGGTCTGGCTCTTGATATAGAGGACCTGAAAAAAGTTGGACGTCCGGCAATTATGATGTGCTTTATTCCTGCGTGTTTTGAAATTACAGGGATGGTACTTATCGCGCCTGAACTTTTAGGGATCAGTATTATCGATGCTGCTATTCTCGGGAGTGTTGTAGCGGCAGTATCTCCGGCGGTGATTGTTCCGAAGATGATATATCTAATAGAAAATAAGATTGGTACAGATAAAAGTATTCCGCAAATGATAATGGCAGCAGGTTCGGTTGATGATGTATTTGTGATAGTTCTGTTTACTGTATTTACAACTCTTGGTATTGGAGGAGAGGTGACAGCTTCCGGATTTACACAAATCCCGGTTGCGATAGGTACGGGACTTCTTTTCGGAATAGCCATCGGACTTCTTCTGTCAGCTTATTTTAAGCGCTTTCATATGCGCGACTCGGTGAAAGTAGTTATAATGATAAGTGTGTCATTTCTTCTTCTCGGAATCGAGGAAAAACTGAAAGGTACGGTTCCTATGTCCGGCCTTCTTTCAATAATGACAATGGGAGCAACGCTTCTTAAATCTTATCCTATTCTGGCTAAAAGGATCTCTCCTAAGTTTTCCAAACTATGGATTGCTGCTGAAATACTTCTTTTTGTTTTAGTGGGTGCGACTGTTGACATTCATTATGCTGCATCTGCAGGACTTATGGCTGTAATACTTATATTCCTGGCTCTTATGTTCCGTATGGCAGGAGTATTCATTTGTATGATAAAAACAGGCCTGAATCTGAAAGAAAGAATATTCTGTATGATCGCTTATATGCCGAAAGCCACAGTGCAGGCAGCCATAGGTTCAATACCACTTACAATGGGACTTTCATGCGGTAACATTGTTCTGACCGTCGCAGTACTGGCAATAATGATTACCGCACCCCTGGGAGCTTTCGGTATAGATATGCTTTATAAAAGACTTCTTTCAAAAAGCTGCAAGCCAGGATGATAACTTCGGTATTTTAATTTAACACTACTCATTAATATAAAAATGAGCAAAATGAAAATATTGTGTGTTATATGTATAGAATCAGAAAACTTTAATGATTTATATATGGAAAACGGCAATATTATTCATACTTCTGAAACGTTTATGATTGAAGGTCCTAACGGAAAGCTAAACGTTATCATTCAAAAGCCTGAAATAGAAATCCAGAAAAAATATCCGGCTGTGATACTTATGCACGGACTAATGTCTGACTCAAATGTTCAGTTACTTGTTAGAATGTCAGATATACTTGTCCTGGACGGATATATCACAGTAAGATTTGATTTTGACGGCTGCGGCAAAAGTGACGGGGATTTTGTTGACATGACAGTTCTTAAAGAAGTTGCCGATGCACAGACTGTTTATGAATATGTAAGGAAGTTGGCCAATGTATCGGATATAAATCTGATCGGTCATTCCCAGGGAGGAGTAGTAGCCTCTATACTTGCCGGCCAGCTCGGCTGTGAAAAGATTAAATCACTAACTCTTCTTGCTGCTGCTGCGTCTCTAGAAGATGAAGCAAATGAAGGAATAACTAAAGGTGCTCATTTCGATCCTAATGATATTCCGGAATATATCACTGTTGACGGAAAGAAAATTGGCAAAGAATATCTCGATGAAGCTCAGAACCTGAATATATATAAGAGATCTGCAAAATATCAGGGTCCGGTATGTATTATTCACGGCAGAATGGACGAGGTGGTAAAATACTCCTATAGTGAAGAGTATCAGAAGATCTATAAGCATTGTGAACTGTTTCTTCTTGATAACGAAAATCATATGTTTAGTGAGAATATGGATCTTCCGATTGATATAGTGGCTAAATTCCTTAAAAAGGAAGATAACCCTCAATAACATATAGTTAATTTCATTAATGAGGGATTTGTCATATAAAAAAGATCATGAAATTTAATTTCGAATCAGACCGTATTCCTTTATTGAAATATAGCAGATAGATAAAAGATAAGCCTTATTGTTCAGAACCAATTTTAGGTAAAAAAATCTCATACGGGATGAAAATATCCGTGTATGAGATTTTTATGTTATGAAATTATTTTATAGATTGCAGCCTGATTATCAGATTAAAAGTAAATTAAACTTTTAATATAATCTCTTTTTTCAGCCAGGAAAGACTTTTCCTGATTTCAGGTGTTTATATTATGATGATCTATTATTATGAAATATAAATATTAATGAGATGGAGTTTCCAAAAACGTATAATGAAAAACAATACAGATATACTCTTTATGCTTTCTGTATAGTTCTGGGATTATATATCCTGATACTTGGTTTTTATATAGTAGACAGACATGATTTTTCGCGTCTTCCATTGATGTTTTCCATTCTGCCGCCTGTGTTCTTTATTTATAAGGTGACTATTGATGCCGGACAACTTAAAATCAAGAATTATTTTCAGAAAGCTGGAAACAAAGGTGTTATAATAGAGATAAAAGATATAAAAAGTATAACGCTCAGATATAACAAAAACAATAAACTGAAAAATATAAAAATAGAATATATAAACCGTGTCGGATACGATACATTTCATAGTATAAACAGAAATCTTGTCAGAGAACTTGATCAGCTTGTTGATGATCTGAAAGCATTAAATAAGAATATAGCAATATTTGAATGCTGATATTCTTGATGTAATATGAAAAGAATTATCGAAAGATTAACAAAGTTTGAAAGTGTTAATGTCTGGAAATTAATGTTATATGTTTTGGTTTTGAATTATCTTTATTAAAACATCATATATATGGAATACTCGATTGAAATACCCGGTTTCCTGCTATGGATTTTGATTCTCGGCTCTATAACTTTTGCTATAGGATCAATTTTAACACTCGTAATGTTATATAAATCAAAAGTTGGTCTGTGGGGCAGCTTGTTTTATATGATAGTTCAGTTTATGACAGCTTTTATAGCTACCGTTTACATTTGTGTTTTCTGGTCATATTCCACCAGCGGTATGGAAGGTTTTATTCTTATCCCGGCTTTGATAGGAGAAGTGATATCACTGATTCTTGTTACAGTGATGGTTCGTTTAAGAAAACACTTTATATCCATATTTATGGGATCGCGCGAAGAAGAAACCGCGGTTTACGGAGATGAAAATTAATGATACAAGACTTAAATCCAGAATATCAGAAACCAAATAAAATTCAAATTTAAAAGAAGTACTCTTAATAAGATAAATACATTCAGAGATTTTTTATAATCTCTGAATGTATAAAATATGTCGTTTTATAAGATATGTTTTTATCTTACGGGAATAAAATGCAGAGCAGCTCCGCCTGAAGGAAGAAGCGTCAGTTTTACTTTATCTCCTGCTTTTATCTTTTTATATGTTGTACGTACTTTGGTACGAGTTTCAAGAGAAAGGTCATCTTCATATAATGCCAGATTATATTTTTTGCCTATTTCCAGAAAATCAGTATTTATTGTCACTGTTCTGGATTCTGTATTTGTCATTGCTCCTACGAACCATTCTTCTCCGGCACGTCGGGCCTGAATTATAAATTCTCCTATTTCTCCGTCAAGAGCCTTAGAGTCATCCCAAACAGAAGGGATCGCTTTCCAGAATTCAAGTTCCTGCTCACCGCGATACAGGGAAGGAGAGTCATACCAGTATAGAAACTGAAGCGGAGAATAATAAACTGCTGCCATAGCAAGTTGATGAGCTTTGGTATTTTTTACTCTGTTACTGAAATAACAAAGAGTATAATCAGCCGCTCCGGCTATCATACGTGTAAATGGAAGTATAGTGTTGTGTTGTGCATCAGGCATTTCTTCGTTTCCTCTTATTCCTTCCTGTGTCATAAGGTTCGGATATGTACGACTGAAACCGGTAGGACGATATTCATCATGGATATCTAACATGATTTCATAATCAGCACACTTTTTAACTGCATTATGAAGCCAGGAACTCCAATATTGGTTACCAATCTGTACGAAACCGAATTTAATTCCTTTAAGTCCCCATTCTTTGTATAAAGGAAGTACTTTGTCAAGCTGCTGAAAAAGTGCGCGTTGATTTACATAAACAAAAAGTCCTATTCCTTTAGACCGTGCATAATCACATAGTGTTTTCATTTCAAGATCCCTGTTTTCTGCGACAGTACAGGCATCAGAAGATACCTTCATTTCGGGTCCATACCAACCTGCATCCATATGAACATAGTCGATATTCTGTTCAGCGGCAAAATCAATAGCAGCAATCACTTCTTCATGTTTCAGTCCCGAACGAAATACTTTTCCAGGTTTAATCCACGTTGTATTTTCAATTTCACATTCAGGATTAAGGTTTAATATTAAGTCATTGTTGTTAATAAGATCTACTGCCTTTTCTCCGGCCATGATAACTCGCCATGGCGTATCATAAGGAGTAATGATATCCACATTTGAATATAAAGATGTTTCAAGTGTAGAGTTCCTGCAATCTGAAAGTCTGAATTTCGCTCTCGCATAATCTGTCATATTAGCCTCTGTAAGTGCGACATGCACTCCGTCAGGGAGTTTTAATGTTAAAGGTCTTTCACTTTCCTCATTATTCCAGTTTTTTAACTCACGTACTTCATATGGCCCCTGTGCCCAGTTTTCAAAATATGCTAAAGCACCTTCCGGAATCGTAAAGCTTGTTCTTTCCCCATTGATATGAATAAACAACCCGTTTACTGTTTCAGGAAAGTGATAACGGAATGCAATACCTTCATCATAAGCTCTAACCTGAATATCCATATTATAGACCTTTCTTCTGTCATAAGAAGTCTGACTGTCACCTTCCATAGAACCTTTGCGCAGATTAAGAACCATTTCATTATATCTGTCTCTTACTACTGCTCTTTCACCATAAACCGGATACCAGGTTCTGTCATATTCAGCTCTTTGAGTATCGATAAGTTTCAGATTTTCACACCAGTATTTACATTCATCATTAGGAACCGCAAGAGCAGATTCAAAAAGCTGATTGCTGATTTCTACTCCAAGTTCACTTTCTTCAATTATTATTTTCCCTTTGAATTCGACAATATAATGCAGTGTCATGTTTTCACTTCCATGTTCACGCTGGAAAAATGTAAATTTATAATCGCCTCCGGGAGAGATTAATTCTTTTTTTGATGACGTAATTATTTCCTGGCCAAAGACCAGGATAGGAAATAGTATCATTGAAAATAATACGGATTTTTTCATTATATTTTTTTATTAATTGTATGATTTTATCTCTAACACATCATTGTGGAGAGCAAAGAAAGTTACGATAGTCATGAGTTAATTCCCATCACTCAGTAATATAGAAACTATTTTCAACAGGATCGGCCGAACTATAATCTCCCTTTTTACCATATTGCCATGCAACGACTGTAACTTTCAGTGGAAAAGCTGCCTTTACAGGAATTCGGTTTATAATAATATTACCATCTTTTATACTTGCCGGTCCCTCTTTTATATAATATTCTATTGGTAATCCACTATCCGAAAAGGCTGTAAGTGGAATAACATCAATATTCTTTTTTATATTTTTTATTTCGGGAAATGTTATTGTCTGTTTTTTACCGTCATTATTAGCAATGGGAATTTTTATTTCTATCTGTTGTACTGCACTGTTATAGTTCTTATCACCGTCACCACATGCGGCAAGCCATATCCCGCCTGCCCGGCGTTTATTTTCAAAGCCTGTACTGAAAAATTCTATTCTGAAAGTAGTATCATTTATTGCCGTCACAGGTCCGCAGATTTTTTCAAAACGTATTTTTTTGTCAGAATGATATTTGATATTTTTACTCCTCAGAGAATCTGTATAGAAACCTTTCATATTTAATATAAACCCATCTGATGAAGGATCATAATCAATAGAAAAGTTAGCTGCTGTTTCTTTATTGAATTCCGGCTTATTATCGTTTATAGTGATTCCGATATATTGTTTTTTCTTATTCTTAATTTCTCTATAGCGCTCTTCTGTCATATCGGCCATTTCTTTATCGAAATACCAGAATGCATCATGTCTGTCGCCTTTATAAGATGCAGCATGAGAAGGTTTTGGTCTTTTTTTACCGTCATCTTTCCATCTGTGAGCAAGCCAGCCGTCAGAAGGATTAAGTTTTATAAGTTGAGGTGCAGAAGTTCCGTCATAAGAATCGGGTAATCTGGTTTCTATCGATTTCTTTATGAATTCTGCAATATATAACATCGTCTTATCTGAAACATCGAAATGGCCTCGTCCTCCATCCATAAGAAAAGATATACAACTTTCGGGATAAACCATTCTGAAAGCAAGGGCCGGATTTACACGAGCTTCCCACCATTCAAATTCTCCGATTATCATAATACCCGGGATTCCGTCTATATTGCGTCTTCCCCAGTCAATATTATCTCTTCCGTATCCGGTCAGGTTAGTACGGGGAGCATCGCCGTGAAGAGAGATGACTGCAAGTGTACGATCAGGATTTGCGATTGTATAGTTCCATGGAAAAGTAGCCATTGCTGAATGCCCCAATGGTATGACAGGCGTATATCTTAACTCATTATATCCGCTTTTTGATGCCAGATTGTCAAGAAGTTTATCCAACGACTTTTGAGATTCTGAGTTGATTTCCCATTTTTGGTCTATTCCGGGAGTAATCCATAAAAGTGCGACTCCGGCTTTTTCCATTTCAGCTCTGAACATCATGTTTTCAAACAGAGTCTCTTCGCTCATATTCTGCTGGCTTATTATTATAGCATTAAGACTTTCACATGAAGGAGGCACCCAGAGAAGTCCGGTAGGATTATCATTTATTTCACCGGAAATAATATCGGTTAGTTTTTCTGACCATTGCCATTCGGCCGCGTTTATATTTACTGTAAAGATCAGAAATATAATCATAGAGAATAATTTCATATATATCTTGTTTTTCATCATATACGGATAAGAAATAAATAAAACCTAATCAAGACACTTTTTTTAATATATGAATGTTAATTATCAATTTCGTATGAATGATTTATCTGGTTTCTTGAGAAAAATATATTGATTCAATCATATTTAAGTGCAAAGGTCTTGTTGAACGTATTTAGATTTAAAATATTAAACATATCATAAAACCAATTATGTTTAAAGATGTGAGTTTAAAATTAAAATTATAATAAATAATGAAATTCAGAATTATAGACAAGAAAAGGACATTATATTCCCTTTTGGGCCTCTTTGTTTTTACAGGCAGTTATGCGGCAGGAAGGGATATGAGTTTGATAAATGATTGGGAAAACCCTCTGGTTTACCAGATAAACAGAGAACCTGCAAGAGCTACATTTCTTCCTTTTGCGGATGAAGTTACGGCAATTGATGATAAATATGATGAATCTCCCTGGTTTTTCCCTTTAAGCGGAGAATGGAGTTTTAACTGGGTATCAAGTCCTGATTTACGTCCGGAAACATTTTATGAGACAGATTATGATATTTCGGAATGGGATAAGATTAAAGTCCCGGGTAACTGGGAAATGCAGGGTTACGGAAAACCGATATATGCTAATATAACTTATCCTTTCCCCAAAAATCCTCCTTATATACCTCATAATGATAATCCTGTAGGCTCTTACAGACGAAATTTTGAAATGCCGTCATCATGGGATGGACGCCGTGTTTTTCTTCATTTTGAAGCAGGAACCTCTGCAATGTATATATGGGTAAATGGGCAGAAAGTTGGATATACTCAGAATCAAAAAAGTCCAGCGGAGTTTGATATAACTTCTTATGTAAAGAAAGGATCTAATATGATCGCAATAGAGGTATACAGATGGAGTGATGGTACTTATATGGAAGATCAGGATATGTGGTTTCTTTCCGGTATAGATAGAGATTTATACCTGTACAGTACTGAGAATGTTAGGATAAACGATTTCTATGTTCGTGCCGGTCTTGATGAAAGTTATAAGAACGGTAACTTTGAGCTTGATATAAAGTTTCGCAATTATGACAAAAAGACGAAAGATATAAAAGTAGAAGCAATATTATATGACAATAATAACAAGAAAGTATTATCGCATACAGATAATATTTCAATAAAAGAAAATGAGATTAAAGAATATGAATTTACAAAGAATGTAATATCTCCGGAGTTATGGAGTAATGAGTCTCCATATTTATATTCTCTTGTAATAAACCTGTATGAAAAGACTGGCAGACATATTGAAACTGTATCATCAAAAGTTGGATTCCGTTCTGTCGAACTCAAAAATGGTCAATTGCTGATAAATGGCAGATATATCTATGTCAGAGGAGTAAATCTTCATGAATTCAATGCAAATACAGGAAGATATGTTGATATGGAAACGATGCTGACTGATATTCGTCTCATGAAAGAAAACAACTTTAATGCGGTTCGTTTAAGTCATTATCCAAATAATGTAAGATGGATGAAATTATGTGACAAATATGGATTATATGTTGTAGATGAGGCTAATATAGAGACACATGGTATGGGGTCGGTACCTTATTTCAGAGATACTGTTCCTCATCCTGCTTACAAGCCTGAATGGGAAGGTGCTCATATGGATCGGTTTTATAGTTTGGTGGAACGTGATAAAAATCACCCAAGTGTCATCATATGGTCATTAGGAAATGAATGTGGAAATGGAATAAATTTTCATAAAGGATACGACTGGATAAAAGGACGGGACAGAACCAGACTTGTGCAGTTTGAGCAGGCCCGGGAAGAACGAAACACTGATATAATATGTCCTATGTATCCTAATACATGGTATATGAAAGAATACGCTTTGAGAGAAAAAGTTGACCGTCCTTTTATTATGTGCGAATATGCTCATGCAATGGGTAACAGTACAGGGAATTTTTCTGATTTATGGGATATTATAAAAAGCAGTCCTAATATGCAGGGAGGATTCATATGGGACTGGGTTGATCAGGGAATCAGTATGAAAGATGAATATGGCAGATCTTATTTTGCTTATGGTGGTGATTTCAATGCGCACGAATATCCGAATGATGAGAACTTTTGTCTTAACGGAATAGTATCAGCAGACAGGAAACCACGTCCGGGAATGCATGAGATCAAAAAAGTTTATCAGGAAATAAACTTTAAAATGATAGATTTTAGAAAAGGAATTATAAGTGTAAAAAATGAATTTCAATATACGAATCTTGATAAATTCGACTTTATATATGAAGTGCTATGTAACGGCATTATTATCAAAAAGGGTGATTTGAATATTAAATGTATACCTCAGGATGAAAAAAAGATAAAACTTCAAATGCCGGAGATGATGCATAGTAAGGGTACTGAATACATGATTAACATTTATGCATATACTAAATACTCTACTGATCTTATAAAAAAAGGACATGAGGTAGCCCGAGAGCAGTTTCAGGCAGATATAAATGATTATTTCACAATAAGAGAAATAAAAAGCGATAAGTCAATAGATATTACGGAGGATAATAATAATATCGATATATCAGTAGGAGAAATAAAAATTTCAATAAGCAGGCGAAGCGGAATTATGCAACAATATATTGTCGACGGAGTATCATTTTTTAATAAAAAGCCAATACCAAACTTCTGGAGGGCACCAACAGATAATGACTTCGGAAATAATATGCACCGTCGTTGTAATATATGGAGAATGGCCGGAGAGAATACTTATGTAAAAAAAATCGAGACAGAAAAATCTTCTGAGAAAGTAATAATTACAGCAGATATTTTTCTACGTGATGTTTTTTCTGATTATACGATAAAATATGTCATTAATAATGACGGATCTCTTGATATTGATGTAAAATATACGGCAGGAGAGAATTCTCTTCCGGATATGCCGCGATTCGGTATGATAATGAGTATTCCTAATACTTTTGAAAATTTTACATATTATGGACGTGGACCGTGGGAGAATTATCAGGACAGAAATTCATCATCGTTTATAGGAATATATGAAAGTAAGGTTGCTGATCAGTATTATGCTTATCCCCGTCCTCAGGAAAACGGATATAAAACAGATGTAAGATGGATTACTCTTACAGATAATAATGGTAAAGGTATAAGAATTGACGGTCATCAGCCGATTTGTGTAAGTGCGCTGCAGAACCGACCTGAAGACTTTGATCCCGGACTTACTAAAAAAAATATGCATTGCAAAGATATTTATCCGGATAGGGAAAATATTTATCTTTCAGTAGATCTTCTTCAACAGGGAGTAGGAGGTGATGATAGTTGGGGACGTTATCCTTACTCTCAATATCTTCTGAAATCTAAGGAGTACAGATATGGTTATACGATTATGCCTGTGAAATGATTATTTTTTGATTACTATTATATAACCTAGGATTTCTTTTTATGATAAAAGCATCGATAAAACATGAAAATTAACCGGATATGATAATAATTAAAATAAATCCTTATTAATTGGTAGTTTTGTCATTCTCAAACGTATATTACATAAAAGAAAATAACTTATCCTGTTTTATTAACCATTAGCATTATACTATGTTTAGAGACTGTCATATCCGAACTTTTATCATACCGAAAATGAAAAAACTGTTTCTTTTAACTATTATATTTTATAACATTATTTCTACGGCATCAGCTCAGAGAATACCACTTCCCGGAAATCTTCCTCAGTATCATCCGCGTCTAATGACTTCGGCAAGCTCAAGACCTGAACTACGGAGTATTATTGAAAACGAGGAATGGGCCGGAAATATATATGACGGCATTCTCAACAGAATAGATCCTTATGTTGAAAAAACTCAGGATCAGCCTGACTGGCTTTTTTCAAGATTTATGATGTACTGGAAAAGCAAATCATGTAATGTTTATATAAAAGGCGGTGTTTATTCTCATGCCGACGGAGATGCTCCTGTTCCAACGGTACGCTTCGGAAGCACAAGAGGGGTAAGCAGTCAGTTCCGACGTCCTAAGATAGACGATATCATACCTTATATGGATGATACTAAAGGCATATTCTTTCATAATTGTGCAAAAGAGGGCAATCCGCTTGAATGGGGAGATCCTTCCGGTGTTTCGGGAATGCATATCGAAGGTATAAATAACGAAATATTAAGAATAGGCCGTGACGGAGCATTCATTTACTGGATTACGGAAGATGAAAAATACGGTAAGTTCGCTTATGACCTTTTTGACACCTATATGACGGGACTTTATTATAGAAATGAACCTATAGATTTAAACAACGGTCATGCCAATACACTCGCCGGACTTACTACTTTCGAAGTTATTCAGGAAGGTATCATATCCGATGTCGCGGCATATTATGATTTCCTTCACTCTTATATTCAGAAAAACCACCGTGACAAAATACCTCTTTATGAAGGAGCATTGAAAAAATGGATCGATCTTACTATTAAGAATGGAGTTCCTCACAACAACTGGAATCTGCATCAGGCAAACATTATCCTTACAGCAGCGATGGTTCTTGAAGACAATTCTCATTATGAAGACGGAAAAGGCCGAGAATATTATATTGATTTCATATTAAACAACAATAGTCCTCGTCAATGGTCGATGTCGCGTCTTCAGGAATACGGTTATGATTTTAAAACCGGAATATGGAATGAATGTCCCGGATATGCACAGAGTGTGACACGTGAGTTCATGCATTTTATCCGTCGTTATGACAATACTTTCAATCAGAATCTTCTGCCGTTTATGCCTGTGATGAATAAAGCGGTGGAAGTGTTGCCTCAGTATCTTTTCCCTAATAATCTGGCATGTGCCTTCGGCGATACTTATTATAGCGGACTTAGTACCGATGCGATGAAAGAGATTATCGCCTTATCTCAGAAATATGGTGACAGAGAAAGGGAAGAAGAATATACACGAATGTACAGATTGTTTAATCCTGAGATTAAAGAAGAAAAAACCGATTATTCAAGACTGCCGCATCAGGTAGCGTCGTTCTTTACCGGTAAACCTCTTGTTCTTGATCCGGCCATAGCTGCAGGTGAAATTAAAGACTATATTACTCCGACATTCTATGCTCCTAACGTAAGCTGGTTTGTGCAGCGTAATAAATTTGAAGACAGACAAAATGCCCTGATGGTTTCGACATGTGGGTCATACGGCAATCATGCTCATGCCAACGGAATTTCAATTGAGCTTTACGGTAAAGGATATATACTCGGTGCTGAATCAGGTATCGGATCAAGTTATTTTGAAAAACCTTATCTGGAATATTACTCTCAGTTTCCGGCTCATAATACCGTTATGGTCGACGGTATTTCAAAATATCCGGAAATGCTGAGCAATCACCCATTCGATCTTATTGCTTCATATCCTCAGTCGGGACAGAAAGAGGGATATTATCCCGGACTTACTTATTCTTCGGTTTACTTTCTTGAACCTGAAAGCCGGAGCGATCAGACAAGATTGACTGGTATAGTAAGAACAGGAGAAACAACAGGATATTATGTTGATATTTTCCGTTCAAAACGTCAGAGAGGTAATGATAAGTTTCATGATTATTTTTATCATAACCTTGGAAAAGAGATGATAATAGAAGACATCAGCGGCAATCCCCTTGAACTTAATCCGAGTGGAGAAATGGCATTTGCAGGCGGACATCTTTTTGCCATGGATTATATGTGGGATAAAAAATCGGCAATGACAGATAATGATTATCAGATAAGATGGAAAATGGATATGCCTGACAATGATAATGTCTATATGAACCTCTGGATGAAAGGATATCCCGGAAGAGAAATATTCTCGATAAAAGCTCCTTCCTGTAAAGCTTTCAGAGGAGATCACAGGATACCTTATGATGTTTATAAGGAACCCTATCTTACGATATCCGCCCGTCAGCACGGTGAGGCATGGAACAAACCTTTTGTAGGTATATTTGAACCCTATACTGAGAATGAAGGTCGTTCGGTCGTATCAGTGGAATCTTTTGATGCGGAAACTCTTTGTGAGAGTTTTGTGGGACTTATGGTAACGAGTCGTAACGGACGTAAAGATTATATATTTTCGACGGACAACAATGTTAAATCCGTTTATAAAGATATGGAGACAGATGCTGTGTATGCTGTCGTAACTGAACAGGAAAATGATTTCTCCTTATTTCTCGGAAACGGAAAAAGCCTTAAGGCTAAAGGTTTTTCTATTCTGTCTGAAGAAAATTGCAATGCTGTACTCGAATATAAGAACGGTGAATTTTATTTATCGGCGGATAAACCTGTAACAGTGAAGATCGCCGGGAAAAGGAAAAAGTTTAATATAGAAAAAAGAGATTATGAAAAGATAAGTTTCCGATAGTGGAAAATGATATAAAAAAGATCCGTAAAAGATTATGAGGTGCGTATACTTCATTTAATGCTTTTACGGATCTTTTTTTGAGATGAAATATCATAAATGATTACATATGTCTCGCATATTTATATTTTCTTTCTGTGTTATAGCTTAATATGCAGCAGAAAAGAGATATCGAAAGAAGAGGAATATGTAATATCCCCATATTTACAGTGTTCGGATTAAAAAAAGCTCCCATGTTATATATCCCGATTATTATACCTATAATGGCCGTTATTCTGTAAGTGATAATATTTATGCGTGGTATGTTGAAAGTCATTATGGTAAGAAACAAAGGAGTCATCAGACAGAATGCCGTAGATGAATTTTTTGTAAAGAAAAGAACCGGATTAAAGTCAAAGTCTCCCGATGAATTTACAGGACAATAATAAGCAAAAGCAGACAGTGGAATCATCCAGCTATATTCCCATTTGAATTCGGGAAAAGAATAATCATTCTTATGTCTGAATATCTCTTTAAACCATACATATGCCACAAGAAGAAACATCATTACATTTACTGTTACTATACTCAATCCGTAATGTTCGGTATTTGCTATATTCTGTATAAATGCATAAAATATATAACTCAGTGTCACATAAATATTGAAAATAAGCCTCATCCTGTTTCGAAAAATAAAAAGTGATCCCAACATGACAAGTGAAAGCAACTGGAAGAAGATGTTGTAATTCCCAAGTTTCAAATGATAGGAATTACTTAATGTCGTGATGATGATTCCGCCAATATTATCAAAACTGAAATTCTTAGCAGTATAAGGGATCATCAGAAACTGCATCAGTATCAAAAAGGCATAAAACTGCCATTTTGAGGAAATAGAGCCTAATTTTCGCATGTGATGAACTTTTTTTATATTATTTGAGACTATTTTTTTATCCTAAAATGAAAAATATCATGATATTTCCAAATATATAAAATTATATTAAAATGTTAAATAAACTTTTAAAACTAATACATATTATATGAGGATAAAATCAGGAATTATTTTTTCCTTTTTAATTTCATCGACAGCATTTGCCGAAATTAATGAAGTGAAATACAACACTCCCGGAGCGGGTAATCCAATTATTCCGGGTTATTTTGCCGATCCCACAGTAAAGAAATTCGGTGATACCTATTATATGTACGCCACTACCGACGGTAACGGAGGAGGACGCGGCCCTTCTCAGGTCTGGGTATCCAAAGACTTTGTAAACTGGACTTTTATGCCTATGAACTGGCCTAACACTCCGTATTACTGGGCTCCCGATGTCATGGAACGCGACGGTAAATATTATCTCTATTATTGCGAGCCATGTCAGATATATTGCGGAGAATCGGATACACCGAGAGGCCCGTGGCAGAATATACTGGGAGATAATGAAGAGGTATTGATAAAAGACCGTCATGTAACGGGAGCGATAACTCTTGATGGCCAGACATTCGTTGATGATGACAATGAAGTATATTTTTATTTCGGAACATGGGGTATATATCCCGGTTTCGGTTGTGGCGCAGGTCGTTTCACAAAAGACCTGAAGAGTCTTACCGACCTTGTGCTTATCCCGAATACCGATATGAAAGATTTCTTTGAGGCTCCTTTTGTATTTAAGCGTAACGGTATATATTATTTCACCTATTCTTCAGGTTCATGCCACGATCATACTTACAGAGTACAGTACGGAATGAGTAAAGAGGGACCTCTGGGACCTTTCACTTATGCCGAAAACAATCCTATTCTTGAAACGAGCCTTGATCAGACTGTTCACGGACCTGGACATCATTCCATCATTGTTGACGGAGATGATTATTATATGGTTTATCACCGTCATAATCTTCCCAACTCTACATGGGGAATGCACCGCCAGATTGCAGTAGATAAAATTGTTTTTGCTAAAGACGGAACAATAGAAAAGATTGTTCCTTCTCATAACGGAGTAGGTTTTCTTGCTCCTTCTACCAACAAATTTGAAAATATCGCTTTAGGAGCTAAGGTAAAGGCCTCATCTTATTATGATGAAAACTTCAGACCTGAGAATGCCGTGGATGATAATAATGCCACACTCTGGCGTCCTTCGGGAACAGGTGAGGAATGGCTTGAGATTGATCTTGGGAAAACCCGGAGGATAAGCCGTATCCGTACCGCATTTGAATATCCTACTTCATTTGTTCAGTATAATATTACTGCCTCGAATGACGGTAAAGAATGGCATGTGATATCCGACAAATCATCAAATCTTCTTAACGGTTCACCGATGATGGAATTCACTGATGCAGAAGCTCGATTCATAAGACTTAATTTCCTTGGAGCGGAAAAGAACGGAATGTCGGCTGCTTTATGGAATATCAAAGTATATTCAGATGCAAAAACAGATCCTCCCCAGAGATGGGTATATCTTCCTGCCGTTTCAGTAGACGAATCTAAAGGTGAACTTTCAAATGATATGGGTATGCTTGCAGGTAAGTTTTATGTTGAGGGAGGAGATCTTTCCATGAAAACAGCTGAAGCGGACAGAGCATACGTCATTCCTTCTAATGCTTCGCTGAAATCGTCATTTGTGATACCGGAAACGATAAAAAAAGGAGAATATACTCTTTCGATGAGAATCTACGGAACAGCTTCAGAGATAAATGATTTTCTTAAAACAAACGGGGTTGCTCTTCCTGCACTTAAAAAAGCAGATATTATAAGAAATACGTTATGCTGGCATAATATTGCTCTTGTAAGCAACGGAAAGAATATGACATATTATCTCAACGGTGAAGAAGTCGCAAAAGTGAAAGCCGGTGATTCTTTTATGAAAACAGGAAATCTGTCTTTCTCAGCGTCATCTCAACCTGTAACGGTAACAGATATAAGACTTTATAATTATCGTCAGGAAACGGCGGAGATAAACCATGACTTTACTGTAAGAACAAGACATCTTGCCCAAAGAGCAACGCCGCAAAGCGGACTTCTCTCAAAGATATCAGCATCCGATTATCTGCCGGGAATGTCGCTTTCCCGCCTCGAGAATAAAGGTCTGAACGGCAGTTTCAATTCTCACGGTTCCAAACTTCCGGTAGTGTTGAAAGATAAACGCGTCGCTTTTGAATTTGACGGCACTCAATGGCTTCATTCCGATTTCGGTCTTCCTGCTTCTGTTGAAGGTTCAAGCCCTTATGCCGTTGCTGCATGGATGATCAATCCTTCTTTAAATGACATCGAATGCCTTTTAGATATAAATGACGCGAGAGGAGAACTTGAAAAGGTTGTATTCGGTTTCGGTAAAGATTCTAAAGCCGGTATCGCAGCACATTATAACAGTTATCATGACATGGGTATATCTGATCCGCAGCCCTTCAACGAATGGAAACATGTTGTTGCGACTTTCGACGGATATAAACAATATATCTATATCGACGGTAAAAAAGTAAGCGAAAAAGATATTACACTGCGTCTTCCTCTGAGCCGTAAGATGTTTATCGGAAAAAACAATAATGGAGAGAATCCTTTCAGCGGGTGGGTTAGCGATATAAGCCTTTATGACAGATCTCTTTCTGAAAAAGAGGTAAGTGACTTATATAATAAAGATGAGCAGACAGCCGTATTATTTGATTTCGATCCTTCCTTATGGACATTTTCAGAGAGAAAGAGCCCTAATGAAGGTTGTATAGGAGGAGTATTATCACTTTCAGATAACAGTCGGATTGAAGAAAGTTATTACAGACGCGCAGCTCTTAACGGACTTCTTTCCGTAAAAGACGCATCGTCGGATAATATCAAAAAGAATATAGAGACAGTCATTATTCAGTTTATTCCGGGAAAGAAAAGTTACAATCTTATTGATTTCGGAAATGCTACTCTTTCTCTTGGTAAGAACGGCAACAGTATCACTATAAAATCGGGTGAAGAAAAACAGACTTTCGATATTAAGAAATCTGTAAAACCTGCATCATGGAACTATGTCGCTATAACAGGACAAAGTCTTATAGTCAACGGAGAGAAATTCGAAACAGGAAAAGATATTTCTCTTCATCTTTCCGGAGAAGAAATTAAGATCGGCTCGGAAGGTATTGCCGGAATAGGCCGCGTTATTGTTTCCGGAAAAGCGGAAAAAGATTCTGACATTGATCTGTTGGCAAGAGTGGAGGTTAAGGATGCGCCGGAACATACACCGTCTCTGACAGCAAAAGCTGTTTCCCCGGACTTTGTAAGACTGATAGCAGATGAAATTAAAGATGTGAAATATCAGTTTGTAAATATAACTACCGGAACTTCATGCGGATGGCAGACCGAGCCATATTATCTTGATGATAATATCTCAGAAAATCAGAACTATGAATATATAGTTTATATTAAAGATGCATCAGGTAACATTTCAGGCAGTAATAAAGAAAGTGTAAGATTCTCAGAGAAGTCGTTCCCTCTTATAACAGGTTCTTTTGAAGATGCATCAAAAGATTATAAATATTTTGATAAGGCTGTATGGTCGGGTGTGACAGGACTTGAAGCGAAAGAGATAAGAGTGAAAAATGAAGACGGCAAACTTAAACTAGGCTCTTCATGCCGAAACTTTACTTATGAAGCAGCCGACAACGGACCTTTCATATATCGCGAAATAAACGGCGACTTCGTGGCACAGGTCGAAATTGACGATTTCTCAGGATACAGAGAACGCAATGCGGTCGGATTCAATGAAGGCGGACTTATGATAATGACGGGAGAGCCTGCAAAAGAAGATTATTCTCTTATGCATCTCGGAGTATTTCCTTACTGGTCGGTAGGTAATATGCTTACTCATCTTACAAGATACGGCAGACCGCAGTATGTGAATAAGAAAGGCTGGGAACTTGACAGATACCTACAGGTAGAAAGATGCGGCAATATATTTTTCTTCAGAACAAGTTCTGACGGCAAGAAATGGGAGGATATGCCTTCTTCTCCTATACATCGCGATGATCTTAAAGACAAACCTGTCAAAGTGGGACTTTATCAGGTTACATATACTGAAAATGACGCAGAAGTATCGTTTGATAATTTCTGTATATATTTAAATGAATGATTGACGAGATAAAGAATAGTTAATCCTGCAAAATAAAAAATGGCTGCCCTGACTTCTGTAATTACAGAAACAAGAGCAGCCATTTTTTTATAATAAGTTTTTTATTCTGTTATGAAATCCCTACGGTGGAGTTCATCCCGGATAATAACGGTTTTATTTCTGAAGATTTTCCTTATTTACATTCTCTTCATCAAGCTGAGCTTTGGACTTACTTTGGGTAACGATATAGACACCACCGAATACAAAAGCAACGGCAATCCATTTCTGCCAGCCGAAAGTATCCATGCCGAGTGATACGGCAACTATTGCGGCAACTATAGGCTGAAGATAATTATACATACTCACTACTGTGGGACGAAGCACTTTCTGCGCCATCTGCATACCCAGATACGCGATGAAAGTCGCTCCGAAAACAACAAAACAAATACCTGTTATTGTCTGATAGGATAAAGACGGATAATCTATAGATATCACATTTGTGAATGAAAATGGCAAAAAACATATCGTAGCGAATGTAAACATCCATTTAGACACTGTGATAGGTGAATATTTTACGAAAAGATCCTTATATAATGTAAGATATATAGCTACGCTAATCTGTGATACCAGGCAACAGATATCACCAATGACAGATCCTGTTCCTGAAGAAGCCGAAGAAGCAGAGAAAATCAGCAGAAGAGCTCCGGCTGCCCCCATAAGTACACCTCCTGCTTTTTTACCTGTTATCGGCTCCTTAAGATATATTGCTGCAACCCCCATTGTTATAATTGGAAGCATTGTAGTAACCATGGCAGCATTTATTGGTGAGGTTCTGGAAAGCCCGAACACAAAAAGCCCCTGATTGAATACTACTCCAAGAAGTGCTGCAAAGAACATACGCAGCATATCCTTTCGTTCAATCTTTTCCTTTTTTATAAATAAAGACGCTATCCAGAAACAGATAGCTCCGCCTATCATTCTGTAAGAGGTAAGAGAAAGAGCAGTTACAGATACCATAACAGCTTTACTTATCGGTGCGTTAAGTCCCCAGAGAAGTGCCGCGATAAACATAGACATATGTCCTTTCAGTTTTTGGGCTTTTTCTGTCATATGAGAAGTTGAATTTATGTTGATAAACTTAAATAAATCGTTGTAAAATTACGTCTATTTTATTTCCCGAGGAATCAAATATTGAAATATATTATGCGTTATGTATGTTATATGCTTAAATATCAAACGTGTGTTTATAACTATTATTTTGCAAATTAATTGTTATAAAATCTAAACAGTTATTGACAATTAATAGGAATGATAATATATTTACGAATAATATGATTTTGTACACTTAATTTTTTACAAAATCTTATTTACAGATCTTTTATTAAACACTTAGACACAAAAACCTAATTATATTATTCATGAAATTAAGACAGAATTCACTATTGCTGCTTCTGGCTGCTGTTCCTGTTTTAGGATTCGCACAGAAAAATGAGTGGCAAAACCCGGGTGTAAACCAGGTGAACCGCATGGAAACACGCACGTCTTTCTTTGGTTATGAAAACCAGGAAAAAGCGTTGAAAGGCGACAAGTCGCAGTCGAAAAACTACCTTTCATTAAAAGGTGAGTGGAAATTCAAACTTGCTCCGACTCCGGATCAGAGACCAAAAAACTTCTTTGCTGAAAACTATGATGATAAAGCATGGGGAACTATCAACGTTCCGGGAATGTTCGAACTTGAAGGTTACGGAAATCCTATCTATGTTAATTCAGGTTATGCATGGAGAAACCAGTTTAACAGCAACCCTCCTGAAATCCCTACAGAAAACAACTACGTAGGTAACTACAGACGTGAAATCGAAGTTCCTTCAGACTGGAACGGGAAACAGGTCGTTTTCAGCGTTGGATCAGTAACTTCTGCTTTCTACCTTTGGGTAAACGGTAAATATGTAGGTTACAGCGAAGACAGCAAACTTACAGCTGAATTCGATATTACAAGCTATCTTAAAAAAGGAAAGAATACTATCGCTATGCAGGTATTCCGCTGGTGCGACGGTTCTTATCTTGAAGATCAGGACTTCCTTCGTTTCACAGGTATCGCACGTGACTGCTATCTTTATGCGAAAGAAAATACAGCGGTCAACAATATCAAGGTTACTTCTGACCTTATCAACGACTATACAGACGGTACTCTTGCAATCGATATCGATTTCAAATCATCGCCTTCTTCTCTTCAGCTTATCCTTACAGATGCTGAAGGAAATGAGATTGAAAACAAAACCGTTAAAGTAAGCGGTAAATCATATAAAGGAAACTTCACTTATACTAATCCTAAGAAATGGACAGCTGAAACTCCTAACCTTTATACTCTTCAGGCTATCCTGAAAAGCGGTAACAAGGTGACTGAAGTTGTTCCTGTGAAAGTAGGTTTCAGAAAAGTTGAAATCAAAAACAATCAGCTTTGTGTAAACGGTCAGCCTATCCTTATCAAGGGTGTTAACCGTCATGAGCTTGATCCGGACGGAGGTTATATCGTTTCGAGAGAGCGTATGATCCAGGATATCCAGATCATGAAACAGTTTAACATCAATGCAGTACGTACATGTCATTATCCTAACGATGAGATGTGGTATGAACTGTGTGATGAATACGGTTTGTATGTTGTAGCTGAGGCTAACGTTGAATCTCATGGTATGGGATACGGTGAAAAGACTCTTGCTAAGAATCCTCTTTACAAAAAAGCTCACCTTGAAAGAAATGAGCGTAACGTAAAACGTAATCAGAATCATCCTTCTATTATCATATGGTCACTTGGAAATGAAGCAGGTATGGGAGAAAACTTCCTTAACGCTTATGAGTGGATCAAGAAATATGATACTTCCCGCCCGGTTCAGTACGAACAGGCACACGGTAAAGAAGGAACGGATATCTACTGTCCGATGTACGCAGGTTACAACCATTGTGAAAACTATCTTAAGGGAGAACCGGCAAAACCTCTTATCCAGTGTGAATATGCTCACGCTATGGGTAACTCAATGGGTGGTTTTGTTGAATACTGGGATATGATCCGTAAATATCCAATGTACCAGGGTGGTTTCATTTGGGATTATGTTGATCAGTCTCTTCGTAAAGTAAATGAAAACGGTGTTGAGATCTGGGCTTACGGTGGTGACTGGAGCCGTTATGACGCATCTGACAACAACTTTATGAACAACGGTCTTCTTACTCCTGACCGCGAGCCAAATCCACATATGTATGAAGTTGGCCGTATTTATCAGGATATCCAGATGAGCGCAGGTTCTAAAGCAAATACTGTAAATATCCATAATGAATTCTATTTCAAAGATTTCTCTCAGTATTATGCTGAATGGTCGCTTATCCTTGATGGTAAGACAGTGAAAAAAGGTATCAGAACAGATATCAATGTTGAACCTCAGTCTACAAAAGAAGTTGCTTTTGATTTCAATGCTGACGCATATAAAGGAAAAGGAGAACTTCTTCTTAACGTAGCATTTATTCTTAAAGATCAGGACGGACTTCTTGATGCAGGTCATGAAGTAGCTAAAGGACAGTTTGCTGTATCTGGCGAACCTACAAAAGGTGCTGAATACTTCACTACAGCTGAAGCTGCAAACTGCACAACTACTCCGCTTCAGGTGAAAGATAATGATTACAACTTCCTTATCGTGACTAACGGTGACGTAAGAGTTGAAATCAACAAACATAACGGTTACATCGCGGCTATCAACAAAGGCGGATTCAAATATCTTGCCGATGATGCTCACCTTGAACCGAACTTCTGGCGTCCGCCGACAGATAATGACTACGGTGCGTCTCTTCAGAGAAAATACCGTACATGGCATAATCCTAAGATCAAACTTGAAAGCCTTAATACTGAAAAAGAAGGTGGCGAAGTGATCGTTAAGGCTAATTATGAAATGAAAGATCAGCAGGCTAATCTTGAACTGACTTACGTTATCTCTCCATGCGGAACTATCGAAGTTACTCAGAAAATGTCGGCTACTGAAGGTGCTGAAGTTTCAGAAATGTTCCGTTACGGTATGCGTGTAGCTATGAACGGTAATTTCGGTGTGTCTGAATATTACGGACGCGGACCGGTTGAAAACTATATCGACCGTTGCTCGGCAACAGACCTTGGTATCTACCGTCAGACTACAGCTGAAAACTTCTTCCCTTATATCCGTCCACAGGAAAATGGTAACAAAACCGATATCCGCTGGTGGAAACAGGTTAACGCGGGTGGAAGAGGTCTTGCATTCTACGGAGATTCTCCTATTGCAATGTCTGCTTTGAACTATACTATCAGCTCACTTGATGACGGATGGGATAAAGGACAGAGCCACTCACCTGAGGTTACTCCTTGTAAGAATGTAAATATGACAATCGACCAGGTTCAGATGGGTCTTGCTTGTGAAAACTCATGGGGAGCTATTCCTCGTGCTGAGTACAGATTGAAATATCAGGATCGCGAATTCAAATTTGTGATTCGTCCACTTTAATAAACTGTATATCTATATACATCGGAAAAGATGCGGAACTTTCGGGTTCTGCATCTTTTTCTTTTTTATAAGATACCACTCTTATATTATCTTTAGAAAGTAATCTGCAACATAAGGATAATCCCAATATTTAAAAAATGAGCAAAGAAAAGGCCTGTTGAATTTTTTTATTTCAACAGGCCTTTTCTTTAATATTTGATCATATAAAATATGACTCAGGATGATTGTTCTGATAATCATATTATACAATTAATAAATAATATCGTCATTATAATATGTCAGCCTCCGGCGATAAATTGTTCTGCATACCGGGAAGTGAGCAGAACGGAATATGATAAGCAGATTGATCTGTATGAGTCGGTTTTATGAAAAAACAGATATAAAAATAAATCATAAAGGCTATACCGAATATTATCAGTCTTCTTTACCTTCTTCGGTAAATTCGTCGGAAATATTTACAAGATATATTTTTTCGGTTGCACGAGTAAAAGCAGTATAAAGCCATCTGTAGAAATCAAGTCCGAGATGATCTTTATTTATATAACCCATATCAAGAAATACATTCTTCCACTGTCCACCCTGAGCTTTATGACATGTAATGGCATAGGCGTACTTAATCTGAAGGGCATTGAAATAGGGATCTTCTTTTATCTTTTTCATACGTTCCCGTTTATTAGGAAGATCTGCGTAATCCATATACACCTCTTCAAAGAATCTTTGGCTCACATCCTGGGGCAGGGCTGGTGATTCGCTGTGTAGGGTATCAAGTATAACTTTTACTTCCATCTCTATATCATAGTCGCGGAAAGATATTTCCACATCTGCGAAACGCAGTCCGTAAAGTTCCTGGATATTGCGAACACGTTTGACCTCCACTATATCACCGTTTGCTATAAAATCAATCTCTTTTATACCGGCACACCATTTATAGTTGTTTTTAACTATTAAAAGCATATCTCCGCCTTCAAGTTCGCTATCACGATACAATATTTGATTTCTTACGCCGTTATTAAAACTGTTGGCACGTTTATTTGAGCGTGTGATGATAATGGAATCTTCGATGCCGGCATTATCATAACTTCCTGCGATATCATCTATAAGTTCTGCTCCACCGACTTTTATAACGTCGCTGAAACCGGAAGTCTTAAGTTTTGGCAGACCGTAAGGCTCTCCTTTCTCCATGATATGGCGAAGTTCGGTTGCATTATAAAGAATGCCGGAATCGCTGCTCTGACGGACTACATCGGTAAGAGTGAAATGAGTTATGTTAAGACCGAATCCGCGCAGTACGTTAAGACTTAAAGCAGGACTGTCTTTTTGGCCAACGGGAGGAAGCTGGGCAATGTCACCCATAAGAATCATCTTGCAGCCTTCACCGGCATACACATATTCTATAAGATCGTCAAGAAGGCGCCCCGAACCGAAGCCGCTGCCTTCAGAACTGTTGGAGATCATTGATGCTTCATCTACTATGAAAATAGTGTTCTTATTAAGATTATCCGATATTTGAAAACCTTCCATATCTCCGGAATAAATTTTCTGACGGTAGATCTGTTTGTGGATTGTAAATGCCTGTTTACCAGAATAACCGGAAAGGACTTTTGCAGCCCGTCCGGTAGGAGCCATAAGAATGGTCTTTTGTTTAATTGATGTTAAGGCCTTTACAAGAGCCGCGACAATGGAAGTTTTACCCGTTCCGGCATATCCTCTTAAAAGGAAAAGTGCGTCGGAAGTTGGAGAAAGCAGGAACTCAGACATGAGTTTTAAAAGTTCCTGTTGCTGATTGTTAGCCTTATATGGCAAAAAACTCTCAATAGAGAGCTTTAAAGCATCAATAATCATGATAATAAACAATAAAATTCTATATAAATATAGTGTTTACAATTTTTCTTTGTTAAATTTGCCCGAAGAAATAATTAAAATTAAAAATATAACACAAAACGAACCATGAACGGTCTATTTAAATTATTATTAGTTGGATGTATAGGTGTAATGGGATATCTATGTGTAGAAAGCATCATGGGACCTATTCGCTTCGAAGAACAGAAAAAAGTACGTGACAAAGCGACTATCGCACGTTTGATCGATATTCGTAAAGCACAGGTTGAGTTCAGAAATCTAAACGGTTACTATACAGAAGAGTTTGATACTTTGATATCATTTATCAAAAACGGAAAACTTCCTTTCGTAGTAAAGATGGGATCTCTTACTGATCAGCAGCTTGAATCAGGACTTACTGAACAGAAAGCTATGGAAATCATTAAAAAAGGAAATCTGAAAGATATTGAGAAAAACGGACTTCAGAACTTCAGCCGTGATACAATCTATGTAAATGTACAGGATACTATCTTCGGAAAAGGATATATGGCTGACTCTATCAAATATGTGCCTTTTACAGGTGGTCAGAAACAGTTTGATCTTGTAACAGGTGACCAGATTAATGCTTCAGGTTATATTCTTCGTCTTTTCGAAGCTAAGACTCCTTACAGAGATTACCTTAGCGGACTTGATCAGCAGGAAATCATCAACCTTACAGACCGTGCTCGTAAGATGGATAAATTTCCTGGTCTTAAAGTAGGTGATGTAAACGAACCTAACAATAACGCTGGAAACTGGGAATAATATCCGGACAGTTTTAATATAAAAATTACCATGTATGGACATATCTTCTTTATATGATAAAGCAGAGTGTGTAGATACAAAAGAATATACATTATCCATCCGGCTTATGTCGGATGGATTTTCTTTTTCTATACATAACAAACTTGCAGATAACTCTTTCCTTTACTTTGATAAGAAGGATAATATGTCGCCTATCCCTGAAAAGATTTTTGAGGATTATATGATAGGGGAGGATATATTGTGTGATGAATATAAGGAGGTGCATCTTATTGTTGCAAACGACAGGTTTACTCTTGTTCCTTCGGAATTATACGATGAGGATGAAAAGGAAAAATATTATGATTTCAATCTTGAAAAAAGAGATGAGGTCGTTGTTTCAAAATTTATGCCTCATAACGGATGTTATATAATATTCGGTATTGATAAAGAAAAATACTCTTTTCTTAAGCGTAGTTTTGCGGATATCATTATATATCATCATCTTGAGATACTGACAGAATATTTTGTGTCGAAAAGCCGTCTTGGCAATAGTGATAAGATGTATTGTCAGGTACGTTACGGTATGCTTGATATAATATGTTTCAAAAAGGGGAAAGCAGCTTTTATAAATTCTTTCAGATATCGTCATCTTAATGATGTTGTATATTTTATAATGAATGTATGGAATACTCTGAAGATGGATCAGTACAGGGATTCTCTTCAACTGAGCTCTGACGGAGAGATAACAGCAGCTCTTATTGATAAGTTAAAAGAATATATAGAGCAGGTCACACCGGTGGTATTCCCGAGTGAAGCGTTTAATCTGGGGAAACAGTGCGTTAATTCACCGTTTGATATAATACCGGTGTATTGATTGTTTTCGGGTTGATATTCCGTGGATTAATAATCTGACAGGTGAATCGATATCATTACCGTCGGATCGATAACCCGGCGACCGTATGAATAACCGTGTAGAGACGTGGCATGCCACGTCTCTACAACGATTGATATGTAAATGGAGACGCAGCGTGCTGCGTCTCTACACCCGAATTAATATGCAATGGAGACGTGGCATGCCACGTCTCTACGAAGGGATACAATACTAATATATGTTCCAACGGAATTAATATGTGAA
>CAMTON010000037.1 GCA_947074105.1 uncultured Bacteroidales bacterium | reverse complement strand
CTACACCAGGACGTACACTCTTTCCCTACACGACGCTCTTCCGATCTGGATGGGTGTAGCACTTGTTACGCCGTTTAAAGATGATTGTTCGATCGATTTTAACGCTCTAGGTAAATTAATAGATTTCCAGCTCCAGAATTCAGCAGATTATATTGTTGTTCTAGGTACAACAGCGGAAACTCCTACTTTAAGCGAAGAAGAAAAGGTTAAGATTAAAGAATTTGTTATTCAGCGAGTTAACAGACGAGTTCCTATAGTTCTTGGTGTAGGAGGAAATAATACTATGGCCTTAGTAAAACATCTTAAAGAAGATAGTTTTGACGGTATAGATGCTATTCTTTCAGTTGTACCATATTATAATAAACCTTCTCAGGAAGGTATTTATCAGCATTATAAAGCGATTGCAAAAGCGAGTAAACTGCCAATAATACTTTATAATGTACCGGGACGTTCCGGAGTTAATATGACCGCAGATACTACTTTAAGATTGGCAAGAGATTTTAAAAATATTGTTGCTATAAAAGAAGCCTCAGGCAATATTACTCAGATGGACGATATTATCAAGAATAAACCCAAGGATTTCGATGTAATAAGCGGAGACGACGGTATTACCTTCCCGTTGATTACTTTAGGCGCAATAGGCGTAATATCTGTTATCGGAAATGCTTTTCCAAAGGAATTCAGCAGAATGGTAAGACTGGCTCTTGCAGGTGACTATAAGAATGCACTTACTATTCATCATCGTTTTACTGAATTGTTTGATCTTTTATTTGTTGACGGTAATCCGGCCGGCGTTAAAAGTATCCTTAATGTAATGGGATATATTGATAATCAACTGAGACTGCCTTTAGTTCCTACAAGAATCACTACTTTTGAAAAAATAAGATCAGTCCTTAAAGAGCTGAATATTCTTTGCTAACGAATAAAGAAAGAAATTCCCCGTGAAATTGATATATTAATCAATTTCACGGGGAATTTTTATTTCTGAAATATCTAAAAATCTATTATATTTTTATCATATCAAGGAATTCATTTTCAGAGATAATCTTTATTCCTAATTTTTTAGCTTTTTCAAGTTTAGAAGGCCCCATATTATCTCCTGCAAGAATAAAATCTGTTTTAGATGAGATAGAACTAACATTCTTACCACCGTTAGTTTCAATCATAGCTTTATATTCATCTCTGGAATGATGTTCAAAAGTACCGCTAATAACAATAGAAGCTCCTTTAAGGATATCAGAAGCAATTTCAAGTTGCGCCTCCTCCTCTACCCGCATTTTCACTCCTGCAGATTTAAGTTCATCTATCATAGAAATATTCCTGTTATCTGTAAAAAACTCTATAATACTTTTAGCTATTCTTTCTCCTACATCTTCCACTTCTATAAGTTCGTCAAAAGAAGCTGAAATAACAGAGTCAATATTTTTAAAATGCTTTGCTATTTTCTTAGCAACGGTTTCTCCTACAAAACGTATTCCCAAAGCAAAAAGTACTCGCTCAAAAGGAACTGTTTTAGACTTTTCAATTGATTTTACAATCTTTGATGCTACTAGTTCTGTAAATCTTCTTGATGGTTTCTTTGTCTGTTTTACAGCAAAAAGACCACCGAAATCCTGATCATCATTCAATTCATCCTGATTCTGAGGTTCATTATCAGAAAGATCTTCCGATTTAATTCTAGGACAGCTTACAATTTTATCAACATCAAGTTTATAAAGATCTGCGTAGGTTTCAATTACTGAGTTAGCAAAAAAACTGTCGACAGTCTCTGGTCCGACACCATCAATATTCATCGCTCTGCGTGCAATAAAATGCTCTATACGGCCTTTTATCTGAGGTGCGCATCCGTTTGCATTAGGACAATAATAAGCAACCTCCCCTTCATATTTTACCAGAGGAGTATTGCATACCGGACATTTTGTTATGAAGGATACTTTCGCCCCAAGTCTTTCGTTTCTTTCTCCGAGAGCTATTCCGACAATTTTAGGAATAATCTCTCCTCCTTTTTCCACATAGCATACGTCTCCGATATGAAGATCCATTGCGTTAATTGCATCTTCGTTATATAAAGAAGCACGTTTTACAACAGTACCTGATAACTGAACGGGCTGAAGATTGGCAACCGGAGTTATAATACCTGTTCTTCCCACCTGAAAGGACACACTTAAAAGTTCTGATTCTGCTCTTTCTGCCTGAAACTTATATGCAATGGCCCATCTCGGAGATTTAGCAGTATAACCTAATTTAACCTGCTGTCTAAGGGAATCTACTTTAAGAACAATTCCGTCAGTAGCAACCGGAAGATTCTTTCTTTCAGTATCCCAGTAATTTATAAACTCTTCAATATCTTCTATGCCGTTGCATAATTTTGTGTATTTGGACACATTAAAGCCCCAGCTTGCTGCTTTCTGAAGATTTTCGTAATGACTGTCGGAAGGCAGATCTGCTCCCAACATATAATATAGGATTGCTTCAAGTTTTCTTGCTGCGACAATCTTGGAATTCTGTAATTTAAGAGTACCGGATGCAGCATTTCTCGGATTAGCGAAAAGTGGTTCTTCCTGTTCTTCTCTTTCTTTATTAAGACGGTCAAATTCTTTCCACGGAAGAAGTATCTCACCGCGAATTTCGAAATCCTCGGGATAATCGCCTTTAAGAACAAGAGGAACTGTTCTTATTGTTCTTACATTTGCAGTTACGACATCTCCTTTTTCTCCGTCGCCACGTGTTACCGCGGAACTGAGTTTTCCGTCAATATAGGTAAGAGAAATAGATGTGCCGTCATATTTTAATTCAGCACAAACTTTAAAAGGTTCTTTAAGCAGATTACTTGCTCTATCAAGGAAATCCTTTACTTCATTTATGGTATAAGTGTTGGAAAGAGATAGCATAGGGTATCTATGCATCTGTTGTGTAAAAGAATTTGATATATCACTTCCGACTCTTAATGTCGGAGATGTTGCATCATAATACTCAGGATATGAATTTTCAAGATCCTGAAGTTCTCTCATCATCTTATCAAACTCAATATCAGAAATTTCAGGATTCGACTCAATATAATACAAATCATTGTGTTTGTGCAATTCTCTTCTTAAATCTTCAATACGCTGTTTGATATCCATAACGGAATAATTTTATTTGAAATTTAAATAGATAAACTATTCAATTAATATAAAGTTTCGGAGAATAAGTTTATTTAAAGATTTTGAAACTTATTCTCCGTTTATCAGTTCAGCTCTTTTAAATCAGAGCTTTCATTCTCAATAATTAGTTGTTTCTGCGCTTTCGCTCCCAGTTCTTTCAGTTTCTCAACCTGACTGTAAAGATTTCCGTTCCCGGTCTTCATAGTAGAAATAGTGTCATCCATTCCGTTAAGCGCTTGTCTTATCTTGCTTCTTGAATCCTCAAGCTTGTTACAAAGAATTACAAATTTATCATAAAGCAATCCTCCTCGCTTGGCGATTTCTATTGAATTTCTGCTTTGACGATCTCTTTTCCAGAGATCAGCAATCAGCTTAAGTGCAGTAATAAGATTAGTCGGACTGATCATCACCACTCTCTTGTCATAACCATATTGCCAGATATTCTGATCACTCTGCAGAGCTGTAAGATATGCTGATTCATTAGGAATAAACATCATGACAAAATCAAGAGTATTATCCGTATAATCCTGATAACTCTTTTTTGACAATTCATCAATATGAGCTTTTATGGACTGAAGATGCTGTTTGACGGCAGCATTATATGACGTTTCGTCTTCTGATTCACTCATTCTGACAAAAGCGGTAAGAGATACTTTTGAATCGATTATTATCTTTCTGCTGTCAGGATACTTTACGATAACGTCAGGACGCATCTTTCTTCCGCTGTCAGAAACGGTAGTATTACCTTCTTTATCTTTTAAAGTTTCCTGAATGAAATATTCTCTGTTTTTCTGAAGACCGGAATTTTCCAGAATACCTTCAAGAATCATTTCTCCCCAGTCACCCTGAACCTTATTGTCTCCTTTAAGAGCATTTGTAAGATTACGGGCTTCTTCGCTTATACGTGAATTAAGCTCGACAAGGTCTTTAATCTTTTCTTCAAGAGAAAAACGCTGTTTTGACTCGATATCATAAGTATCTTCAACCTTTTTCTTAAACTCCTCAATATTTGATTTAAGAGGATCAAGAATAGTTTTAAGTTCATCTTTATGCTGTTCTGAAAAGCGTCTGGAACTGTTTTCAAGTACCATATTAGCAATATTTCTGAACTCTGTTTCGTTACGTTTTCTTTTTTCTTCATCTTCAACAGTCAATCTGTTGATATCATTACAAAGAAATTCATTTTCCTTTTTAAGGGATGCAATCTGAACCGACAGACTCTTATTAACCTCTTCGCTCTTTTTAAGATTTTCTTTGAGTTCAGCCTGAATTTCCGTATAAAGACTGATTGATGTTTCACATGACGTAATCTTATTCTGAAGTAACAGATTCTGTCCTTTCTCTTTTTCAAGTCGCAAAGTAAGATCATCAATGTTATCATTCAATTCTTTTAACCTGTCAATCTTCGCTTTATTAAATAAGAAGCAAAGGAACATTCCTGCTAAAAAAGTAATAACTGAAACTATATAAATCATACACTATCTTTCAAATTCAACTGCTCTTCCTTTAAAGGAAGAATCAACGATACCGTTTCTGTAAACAATATTACCGTTTACTATTGTAGTATCTATCTTATTATTAAAAATAAATCCTTCAAGAGGCGACCATCCGCACTTGCTTAGAATAGTGGATTTTTCCACTATATGCTTAGATTGAGGATCTACAAGGACAAGATCAGCGTAGTATCCCTCACGTATAAAACCTCTGTCTTTTATTGAAAATAACTTTGCCGGAGCATGTGACATTTTTTCAACTACCTTTTCCATCGTAATTTCACCCTCCTTTGCTTTTTCAAGCATTGTAAGAAGAGAATATTGAACAATAGGTCCTCCGGATGCAGCTTTCAGACAGCTTCCCTGTTTTTCTTCCCATAAATGTGGCGCATGATCGGTAGCGATAATATCTATCTTTCCGTTATTAACGCCTTCCATCAGTGCAATCCTGTCATTTTCTGTTTTAATGGCGGGATTCCATTTTATTTTATTTCCGTAAGTTTTATAATCTTCATCATTAAACCATAGGTGATGAACACATACCTCTCCCGTTACTTTCTTATCTTCCAGTCTAGCATCGCTAAGCAACGACATCTCTTTAGCCGTAGATAAATGAAGAAGGTGAAGTCTTCCTCCCATTTTAGTAGCAAGTTCAACGGCTTCTGATGAAGAGGCATAACAGGCATCTTCATTTCTTATTTTCGAATGGAACTCAATAGGCAGATTTTCTCCATATAACGATGTGTATTTCGCAATATTAGCTTTTATTACCTCCTCTTTTTCACAGTGTGTAGCAACAACAAGAGATAATTCAGAAAAGATTCTTTCAAGTATTTGTCTGTTATCCACAAGCATATTACCTGTTGAAGATCCCATGAATACTTTGACTCCACAAACAAGAGAATTATCGATTTTCTTAAGTTCTTCTATATTTTCATTATTTGCACCAATATAAAAAGCATAGTTTGCTACCGATTTTCCGGCTGCTATATTTCTTTTTTCTACTATCAGCTCTTCAGTCACAGTCTGAGGAATTGTGTTTGGCATATCCATGAAAGTAGTCGTACCTCCTGCAACCGCTGCCTTAGACTCCGACTCCATATCAGCTTTATGAGTAAGGCCCGGATCTCTGAAGTGAACCTGATCATCGATTACACCGGGAAGCAGATATTTGCCGTCAGCTTCAATTATTTCATCAAATGAAACTGCAGGATCTACAATATCTTCTTCTTTATATATCTTATAGATTTTATCTTCCTTAATATGTACAGAACCTTTCTGTTTGGTTCCTTCATTAATTATATAAGCGTTCTTGATTAAAATATTTTTCATTACGAATAACTGATAACTTAATTGATAAGTTTATATTTTTTGAAAAAGCTGTTAAGCTTTAATCTTATGACTCCGAATACTGCTTCTCCGAAAATACTTGAATTCATTTTAGACTCTCCAAGAACCCTGTTTATAAATATGATAGGTATCTCTTTAATTCTGGCATTCATTTTATACGCAGTAAACTTCATCTCGATCTGGAAAGCATACCCTTTGAACTTTATTTTATCAAGATCCATATTAGAAAGAAGATTTCTGGTGTAGCAGACATATCCTGCTGTAGTATCAAAAATCTTCATTCCGGTAATAACCTTGACATATTTAGATGCGAAATATGACATAATCACTCTTCCCATCGGCCAGTTCACAACATTTACTCCCGTTATATATCTCGAACCGATTGACATATCGTTGCCTCCTTTGGCACAAGCATTGTAGAGTTTTAGAAGATCATCCGGATTGTGAGAAAAATCGGCATCCATTTCGAAGATATATTCATATCCTTTTTCCAGAGACCATTTAAAACCGGCAATATACGCGGTTCCTAATCCCTGTTTACCCTCTCTCTGGATAAGATGTAGTGAATCCGGAAATTCTTTCTGAAGCTTTTTTATTATATCAGCAGTACCGTCCGGTGACGCATCATCAATGATAAGTATATCAAATTTTTTTGAAATGTTGAACACATATCTCACAATTGATTCTATGTTTTCCTTTTCATTATAAGTTGGTATTATTACAACGCTATCGCTTGCATTAGAATCATTTCCCCGCTCTTTTATTTCATTCATAATTTAGAGTGAATATTTATTCTTTTTATACTTTCAAAGATAATAATAAAAATATTTTATTTGGTTTAAACAGTTTATTTAGTTGGTTGTTTCAGCTTATTAGTGATTTTTTTAGAATTGCTAAGCTATCCTTACATTCGAAATAATAGTATCTTTGCATATATACATAATATATTTATTTATGGAAATTAAAGACGCAAAATTTGTAATCAGTAATACAGATATAAGAAAGTGTCCGCAGGAGAATCTGCCCGAATATGCATTTATCGGGCGTTCGAATGTCGGAAAATCTTCTCTTATCAATATGCTTACAAACAGAAAAGGGCTTGCAATGACCTCTTCCATGCCGGGTAAGACAATGCTTATCAATCATTTCATTATTAATAATGAATGGTATCTTGTCGATCTTCCGGGATATGGTTATGCCCAGAGAGGAAAACAGGGACGTGATGAAATCAGAAAGATAATAGAGAATTATATTCTTGAAAGAGATCAGATGACAGCTCTTTTCGTCCTTATCGATTCAAGACATGAACCTCAGAAGATCGATCTTGAATTTATGGAATGGCTTGGAGAGAATGATATACCTTTTGCTATTGTTTTTACAAAACTCGATAAACTGAGTACCGGTGATTCAAAGAAAAACATTGAAGCCTATAAGGCAAAACTTGAAGAGCAATGGGTAGAACTCCCTCCTATTTTCATTACATCATCTACAAACAGAACTGGTCGTGAAGAGATTCTTGACTGGATAGAAAATGTAAACAAAACTTTATAAAATATACTCTAAATGTTACATACTTGGTTCGAATGTAAAATTCGTTACGATAAAACCCTTGATACGGGCATGCAAAAAAAGGTTACCGAACCTTATCTTGTTGATGCTATGTCTTTCACTGAAGCTGAAGCCAGAATAATAAAGGAAATTACTCCTTTCATTTCAGGCGAATTTGAAGTTGCCAATATAAAAAAGGCAAAGATTAACGAAATGTTTTTCGATGAGAATGGTGATAAGTGGTATAAAGGAAAGATATACTTCATTACTATAGACGAGAAAAGCGGTACTGAGAAAAAAACGGCTAGCAATATGCTGATTCAGGCTGCAGATCTTGAAAATGCTTTAAAAAATCTGATTAAAGGTATGGGCGGAACTCTTGCTGATTATGAAGTCGCTTCTCTCAGCGAAACTCCTATTATGGATGTTTTCCCTTATGAAGCTCCGTCTGAATAAGATTTATTTTTATGAAAAGCTCAATCAAAGAAAATTATCTCAGAATAAAGGAAACCATACCTGATGATGTGACGCTAGTTGCGGTTTCAAAGTTCAATCCTGCCGAATCAATACTTGAAGTTTATAATTGCGGACAGAGAGTTTTCGGCGAAAGCAAAGTACAGGAACTAACAGGTAAATATGCCGAACTGCCAAAAGATATACAATGGCACTTTATAGGCCATCTTCAAACCAATAAAGTGAAATATATTGTTCCTTTTGTTTCTCTTATTCACAGTATTGACTCTGCAAAACTCTTTACTGAAGTAGCAAAAACGGCTGCAAAAGAAAATAAGACAGTTGATGTATTGCTTCAGATTCATATTGCGGAAGAACAGACAAAATATGGATTTACTCCCGAAGAATGTTTTCATCTTTTATCTGACGGTTCAATTAAAGAATCCGAAAATATAAGAATACGCGGACTGATGGGTATGGCAACCTATACGGATGATGAAGTTCAGATAAGATCTGAGTTCAGAGTGCTGATGGGTTTATATAACAGACTTAAAGAAAGCATTTTTAAAGATTCAGATCATTTTGACACACGTTCTTTCGGAATGAGTGATGATTATAAGATCGCTATTTCTGAAGGTTCAGATATGGTCAGAATAGGCAGCAGCATATTCGGAGAAAGAAATTATAACGCCTGACTTTATAAAAAAGCAAAATAGGATGTATCTGAAATAATCAGAATACATCCTATTTTGTTTTTATGCTTTATGGTTATAAATTCTGCATTTTACATTACGAAAAAGGCGTGTCAAAACAGATTTTGACACGCCTTTTTTTATTTATAAGAGATCAATATTATTTTGATTCTTCAAGTTTAAGAGTGATAGTTGGCTGATCACAAACTTCTGCAGGGCCGAAATACTGGATCGGTCCAGGATACATATAAGAAGTAGATTTAGCCCACTCATCGCGGATAGCTGCGAATGCCTGGAATGGTTTTCCGTCAAGTTTAACAAGAGCTTTCTGAATTACAGGTTTCATTTCTCCGTGACGACGTTCCATGTTCATCATCATAGTGATAGGAATACCACCTGCGATCCATTCTGTTGCAGGCGCTGTAAGATTCTTGATAGAAGACATATAACCTGTTACACCTGCTCCGATCAACATAGAAGCGTTGAATCCAAGAGAGTAGCAATAGTCAGCATCGAAATTCGAAGGAGCAGCACAACGGCCTTCGTATCCGAAGAAGTGGTACTGTGCAGCGAATTTACCATTGTAGTGACCGTCTTTTTTCATTTCTGCAAGACGGCGGGCAACCATTTCACCAAGAAGTTTTTCAGTCTCGATCAATGACACCTGTACGTTACCGTGTGGGTCACGATCAAGAGTAAGCTGACGTGCAACACCTTCAGGAAGAGAAGCGTAAACAGCAGCGTTAGTTTCTGAAAGATGTTTGATGATATATTCACGCTGAGCAGATTTCTTGATCATAGCGAATTCAGATCCGTTGTGAGCAAGGAAGTCATTAAGTTCAGCGATAAGATTTTTCATCGCAGGGATAAATTCGATAAGACCTTCAGGTATAAGAACTGTTCCGTAGTTGTTACCGTCAGCAGCACGCATAGCAACGATATCTGCGATATAGTTTACAACTTCGTCAAGAGTCATATTTTTAGCTTCAACCTCTTCTGAAATGATACAGATATTTGGCTGAGTCTGAAGAGCACACTCAAGAGCGATATGAGACGCAGAACGACCCATAAGTTTCACGAAGTGCCAGTATTTCTTAGCTGAGTTACAGTCTCTTTCGATGTTACCGATAACTTCAGAATAAACTTTACAAGCTGTATCGAAACCGAATGAAGTTGCGATTTCTGAGTTTTTAAGGTCACCGTCGATTGTTTTAGGACATCCGATTACCTGTACTCCTGCTTTGATGTTTGCATAATATTCAGCAAGAACACAAGCATTTGTGTTAGAGTCATCACCACCGATGATAACAAGAGCTGAGATATTAAGTTCTTTAAGGATTTCAAGACCTTTGTCAAACTGTTCCTGAGCTTCAAGTTTTGTACGACCTGAACCGATGATATCAAAACCACCTGTGTTACGGTATTCATCCATAAGTTCAGCTGTGATTTCAATATATTTGTGATCAACAAGACCGCCAGGACCTAGTAGGAAACCGTAAAGTTTGTTTTCCGGATTAAGTGTCTTCAATCCGTCAAACAGACCTGCGATTACGTTATGTCCGCCAGGAGCCTGTCCTCCAGAAAGGATAACTCCCGCATTAACTGTTTTAGAAACATTAGCTTCTGTACTTTCTACAAAAGTCAATGCAGGAAGTCCGTATGTATTAGGAAATAATTTTTTAATTTCTTCCTGATCCGCAACTGAATGAGTATCCTCACCCTGAGAGATTTTAACTGCGCCTCTTAATGCTTTAGGCAATTTAGGCTGATATGCCGCTCGAGCAATCTGTAATGCACTTTTTTTCATTTTAAAAAAACAATTTCTAATTGTATTTATAGAAAATTTAATTTATGATTTTTTGCAAAGGAACATATTTATTTTCACAATTCAAACATTGAAATGTATTATTCTCCTAAAAATTACTTCATTATCTATGCCTTAAAAAACAGATCATACGATATGTATTTATAACAAAAAATAATATAAGAACTTAAATAAATGGTTTATAGCACAATCACTTATAATAAGTTCTTATATGTCAGTAAGCAATTAATTTCTTCAGAATTTATTTTCTTTAAATCATATGCTTCTATTTATATCTCTGGAAACCGTTAGGAACATTAAATGTATGCTCTGAAATCTCCGGATTTTCTTCTATATATGTAGCAATAAGATCTGTTTTTGAATTGTCTTTATATATGATCTGACGTCTTAATTCAACTCCCCTGAAGAGCCATACAAGCATTTCCTGTATCTCTTCATTTTTGAATTTTGCATTGAAAATAGTACATGCCTTATCCATGAAATCAACGGTTCCCGGGCTCTTGATTTCGAATTTTTTAATTACTGCAGGAGTAAGATAGTTGAAATTAATATCCAGCGGTGATTTGGCATATTTTCGGTATGCCTGAATACCGTAATTTATTTCAACAATCGAGTCATGCGACACAATGGTTGCATAAGGAAGTCCTTCTACATCATATTTAAAACATTGTATATTTCCGTAGTCACCATAATAAAGGACCATTTCCATAGATTTACCGTCTATACTGTAATTATAATTTACGATAGCTGTTTTTAACCCGTCTTTCTTGTTTTTCTGCGCAAATAAAGAAGCTGTAGATAATAACATCAACACAAATATTCCAACTATCCGAAAAGCGTATCTGCAATTTTCTTTTTTCATGATTCGTGAATTTAAATATGGGAAATAGTAAAATTACTCTCTTGCAATAATTATTTATAATTCAAACAAATCACTATAATGATGGTTCGGTTTCTATGTTAATATCTTAAGATTGAGAAAGAACGGGTTATAAGCCCGTTACTGTCACATACAGGTTCCTTATGAGTTGCCGATAATCTCAACAGTGAGTCGGGGCTATTCATTGTACACCGAATTCATCCGCACTTTGCGCATTCAGTCTTAAAGGCTAATAAAATACTATTTATTATCTTTTCGTTAGCAATAACAGGGAATGATCCGGGTTCACCTTCAGATTGGTTTCCGTCTTCAGGATAGAATCTAAAATTAAGCTGCAACTGATCTTTGCTCAAACGTTTATATATCAGTCCGTCTCGGAGTATTACGGAGGTATCAAGTTTTCCGGGATCTGAATCCTCAGTAGGGAAAAGCAATATTATATAGTCTTCCGTAATTGCAAAAAAATATTTCCACATCCTGGTCCGGATCAAAACGACAACCTGTAAAATAGATAACATTTTGACCTTCAATACTTATATCCCTTGCAGTCAGAGCATCCAAAGGATTTACGGAAGCATACTTATCATCAATCACCTGAGCCACTAAAAGCTTTGATAAAAGCGGTAACAATACCAAATAGCAATACTATAGATACTAAAGCAATTAAAACTTCCGTTTTGATAAAAACTATTTAATTAATAATTCTGAATAGACTTATATTTCCATAATCTTGTTATATTCTGCAACTGACAAGATCTCTTTTCTGGTCTTTTTATTTATTCTAAGATAAAATGTCTTTTCCTTGTTCTCTTCACATCCTTCATACATTTCAGACTCATCAATAAGTAACTTAAATTTCATTTTCAACCCAACCAAAATTTCTCGCTTAAAAGATATATCATCTCTTTTTGCTGCCAGGAAGTGAATCAAATCACATTCGGTGTCACTGGATCTTACAGCCATCACTAAGTAATCGCTGGTAAATGTTATCCAGATTAATAATGGTCGTGCTTTTCCAAGCGTAGTATTAATGTTGCAAAATGTACTATAAATCATGATTTGGCCGGGATAGTTATCTAAAATATGCTTAGTAAACACAGGCAGATTTTTCTTAAAATTGCGATTGGCTTTCTCTATATCACAAGCTGTAAAAAAATATGATATCATGATTATTATACAAATCACAATCATTACTATTTGCAGTATTACATAAAAAATCATATTAAAAAAATTATTATGTGATAGCACAATAAATTATAATTAAATACGAAAATCTATATTATTGGCTTAAGAACAAGAAGTTATGTTTAGCATTCTATGCAAATAGAAATAGAAATATAATTCATATATATATATAAATTATATTATATGCGTTAAACTGTTTGATTAATTATAATGGTATTAAATCTGAACAGTCTGTTAAGGTAGAATCTTATACTACTACTCTTTTCTAATATATCCTGTTCTTTATTATTTCATAAATACGAAATAAACCGCTGCAATAAGACATACGAAAGCAGCTATATGATTCCATTGAAACGTCTGCTCCCTGAAACATATCATTGTGAATATAGTGAAAACTACAAGACTTATCACCTCCTGAAGAACCTTAAGCTGAATAAGATTGAAGGGACCTCCGTTTCCGATAAATCCTATCTTATTGGCAGGAATCTGGCATGAGTATTCAAAAAATGCCACGCCCCAGGAAGCCAGGATAATAAGTATCAAAGGCCAGTTGGATATCATCTTGTCTTCTTCAAGTTTCAGATGACCATACCATGCTATTGTCATAAAAATATTGGATACTATAAGTAATCCGATTGTCACTAAAGCATTCATTTTTTTATTTATTTGAAGTTTACGAATTTGTGTGAGTTTAAGAATCTGTCTTATTCAGATTTATATGGAATGAATATTAAAGAAAAGACCGGAACATCATCGTCATTAAACGAGTATGTCCCGGTCCTTTTCATATTGTCTTTACCTTATGAATCTATAAGATATTATTTGAACAATGGAGTCGGATATGTTCCGTTATCCGCAAGATCCTGAAGTTTAGCAACTACAGAAGGACGGTCTTCAGCGTAAGTTACACCGAACCATTTGCTTGGAGTATCAAGAACCTGTACTGTAGAAGTACCGTTGTTGATCAAATGATTTACCATCAAAGGAATAAAGAATTCAGCTTTGATGTTATCAGCGTTTTCTTTAAGGAATTCTACGAAGAAATCATCTGAATGTTTGAAGTAGTCAGGAGTGAATCCCCACATGTTCATAGAAACAGGGCTCATTTCATCAACTTCAGTGAATGTTCCGTCTTCGTTTTTGAATTTAACAACACCGTCGATACGTTCGATATGTGTTCTTTCTACTACGCTTGTAAGGTTACCGTTTTCATCTTTTACACAGATACCGCGTGCTACTGCCCCGCTTTCGCTCAAAGTATTGCAAAGACGGTATCCTACCATGCAGTATTCGTTATCTTTGTCATGTTTTGAGTTAAGGAAATCTGCAAGAATCTGGAAGCTTTCACGACCATAGTAATCATCAGCATTGATAACGGCGAAAGGTTCTTTAATAACGTCTTTTGCCATCATTACCGCATGGTTTGTTCCCCATGGTTTTACTCTTTCAGGATTAAGAGCAAATCCTTCCGGTAGTTTGTCAAGTTCCTGAAATACTATTTCTACAGGAACGATATGTTCGTATTTACTAACGATTTTTTCTTTGAAATCCTGTTCGAAGATAGAACGGATTACGAAAACGATTTTGCCGAATCCTGCGTTAACTGCGTCAAAGATTGAATAATCCATGATAGTTTCTCCGCTTGGTCCGACACCGTCTAACTGTTTAAGACCACCATAACGACTGCCCATTCCGGCAGCAAGCACATAAAGTGTAGGCTTCATAGTAAATTTATTTTATCTGATTAATGACTTGTTTGTTATTTTATGCCGCAAATTAAATAAATATATTTTAAACATTTGAACTTTTAAATGTAAAAAATACACATTAATTTCCATTCTTTTATTTTTCGATATATTTCGAATGTCATTATTCCTATCAGATACTCTTAATCCAATCTGAAATCAGCGAAAATACTTCCGCTTCTTTTGTAGCGAAAATGATTCTATATATCCTCACCCATTCTTATATAAAACTATATTCTTCATTTGTACTCTCAATGAAAGATGTTTTGAAATTATTCTTATTCATCCTAAACATCATTTTTTCAAACAGAACACAGAATAGAAATTGTAATCAATAGAATAAAACGTCTGAGTTTCGTCATTTTATTCTTAATTTTTTGATTTATAAAATCATCACATCTTTAAATTCAATTCACATCTGAAAAAATATTCCCTACAGGAACAAAACATATACTGATTCTCTGATGTTAGAGTTAAAAAATGCATACTATATGTTTATATTATTTAAAACGCGAAAATGTAGAGATTAAAAATGAAACAACAAGTTGTTATATAATTAAATTTATACTATATACTATAAAATTATAAAATATGATACACAAAAATTTAAAATCATTTCTGAAATATGCGATATTTCTGATATCATTTATTTCAATTTTCAGCTGTTCTAAAAAGGATGAATATATAAATTCATTACCTGACAATTCTGCTGCTATAATTTCTTTTAACCTGAAAGAGCTGTTTCTTAAATCAGGTATAGCGGATAATCCTCGTATAGTTTATTCTTTATGCGAAGGAGTATTTGGCAATACATCTGAAGAAGTGGAAAATAATCTGAAAGATCCACAATCCCTCGGCATCTCATTTATGGAGCCTGTGTATGTATTTATAGAGTCGGATATAAATATGAGCGGTCTTCTGGCAAAAGTAAAAAGCAAAAATGAGCTTTCTTCAACAATGGAAAAACTCAAACGTCAGAGTATTGTAAAATCTATTACTTCAGATGGCGGTATTGTGATAGTTGAAATGCCTAATGTTTTGTGTTATTATAACGACAAAAGATTTATCGCTTTACCGACATCAGGTAAAAATGCAAACATCGGCTCTGCAAAACAGATTCTTGAGAAAAAAGATATTAATGTTCTTGGAAAGCAGGCCGGATTTACAGAATTCATGAAGGAAAAAAAAGATATTGTTGCATGGGGACAATCAACATCTTTCTCTTCTCTGGTATCACAAATACCTGCTTTTAAACAAATTCTGTCTGCGTCTACCGTTGAAGGTAATTTCCTTATCAATATCCTTGCGACTCTTAATTTTGATTCAGGTAAAATAGTTTTTACTCAGACCGGTTTTCCTGTAAATGAAAAAAGTGAAGAGTTTTATTCCAATATAAAAAACTCCGTTCAGAAATTCCAGGGTAGGTTTTTAAGAAATCTGCCGGAACACTCGTTAATAAATGCCGGAGCTAACTATAAGGACATAACGTCTTTACTTAATATATACAATAATATTCCGGATTTCTCTTCTGCTATCACAAGCGGACAAAAATTGGGAATTGATCTTCCTAAAATCGCATCTTCATTCAATGGTGATTTTATTGTAGATATTGAGAATCTGACTATCGGAGTTCCTTTATTTACTCTTATGGCTGAAGTAAGTAATACGTCATTGGGGGAATCAGTTATTGCTATGGCAAAAAATTTTAATCTTAGTTTTGTAGAAACAGAACCGGGAATTTATTCTCTGACGGGAATTGCTTATATGTATAATAAAGATGGAATCTTCATACTTACTACCAATCCAAAGGTTATTCCTAATTTACAAACCGGCTTCTCTCCTTCTCTTGCAGATTCCAAATGTGCTTCTTTTTACAAAAATACTTATGGAGCAATGTTTATAAATATTCAGGAAATTACAAAAACACAATTATATGGTACATTCATCCGGAATTCTCCTCAATACGGCATATTCGGCCCTGCCGTTGAGAAAATCAATTATATCACAATGACGGCACAGGAGCCGACTCAAGTGAAATATGAAGTTGTTTTAATGGATGAAAGAAGTAATGCATTAAAGCAGATCACTTCTTTTACTACTAATACCCTTAATTAATGGATAAGATATTGCTGGAGGAAACTTTACCTTCGGTTTTTAAGAATAAAACCCAGAGCTCTGATTCTGAAATATGGCTTAAAGATATAAGCTTTATCAGAGGCAGAGCTTATTTGGTTGAAGCGGCATCAGGAATGGGAAAAAGCTCTTTATGCAGCTATATATATGGAATAAGAAATGATTTTGAAGGAAAAATATTTTTTGATAATGAGAATATCGGCAAACTGAGAAATTCTGAATGGAACCATATAAGAAAGCGATCTTTAAGCATGATGTTTCAGGGTCTCTCCCTTTTTGATGAACTTACAGGTTTTGAGAATGTGGAACTCAAAAACCGTCTTACTCATTTTAAGTCAAAACAAGAGATAAGCGAATGGTTTTATATGCTCGGCATTGAAGATAAACTTGACCAGAAAGTTTCACTAATGTCTTTCGGTCAGCGACAACGCGTAGCGCTCATAAGGTCATTATGTCAGCCTTTTGATTTTCTTATTCTTGATGAACCGATAAGTCATCTTGATAACGAAAACGGAAGGATATTCACCTCTATTATGACGGAAGAAGTAAAGCGGCAGAATGCCGGACTTATAATAACATCTATCGGAAAACATCCGGAAATGCATTATGATCAAATTTTGAAATTATGAAACTACTGTGGAAATTACTGCGCGCACATATAAGCGTCACTCAGTTTGCCGGTTTTTTTATAACAAATCTTATCGGTCTTACTATTGTCCTTGCCGGAATACAGTTTAAAGAAGATCTTAAGCCTTTTTTTGCTCAGGGAGATTCATTTTTAAAAGATGATTATATTGTCGTATCAAAAAAAGTGTCAGCTCTGGGATCATTGGTAGGTTCTACCGGAGGATTTTCGGATAAAGAGATTCAGAATATAGAGGAGCAGCCTTTTGTAAAGACAACGGGAAAATTTGAGGCGGCACGATTTCGTATATCGGGAGGTCTTAAGATGCCCGGAACAAATCTTAGCTTTCAGACATATATGTTTTTTGAAGCTGTTCCCGACCGTTTTCTGGATATAAAGGTAGATGAATGGAAATTTAATGAAAATACAGGCGAAATTCCAATTATAATACCTCGTTCTTACCTTAACCTTTATAATTTCGGATTTGCGGCATCCAGATCAATGCCTAAACTGTCAGAAGGAATGATTAAAATGCTCCGGCTGGATATTTTTATAAACGGTAACGGACAACGGGCGGAATATAAAGGAAAAGTCGTGGGATTTTCAAACCGGCTTAATACGATCCTCGTTCCTGCTTCATTCCTTACATGGGCTAATTCCGAATATGGTGCAAAAGAAAATGAAGAACCGGTAAGAATAATTATGGAAGTGACAAATTCTTCAGATGAAAAACTTGCTTCTTACCTTTCATCAAAAGGATATGAAACAGAAGGAAATATGCTTAACAGCGGAAAGCTCGCTTATTTTATGCGAATTATAATCTTCATGGTTCTCGGAGTCGGAGTTCTCATATGTCTGTTATCATTTTTTATACTTATCCTCAGCATTTACCTGTTATTACAAAAGAATTCGGATAAACTTAAAAACCTTATGTTGATAGGATATTCCGGATTCCGGGTGAGTTTCTTTTATATCCTTTTCGCTGTTTCTCTTAATCTTATCGCAACGGCATTGTCGGTTTCTCTTGTTGCCTGGTTAAGAAAATTATATATAGCGATATTCAGCGAAATGCTTCCGGATATTAATTTTTCCGGAATATCAATTATCCTGCTTTATGCTTTCATTCTATTTATCATAATTTCTCTGACTGATTTATTTATTATTCTTGGAAAAGTAAAAGGAATAAGAAATAACAAGTAAACATTTTCCAAATTCACAGATATACTTGAAATAAGTAAATTGATTTTCTAAAATTCTCCAGCTTAAAGCTTAGACAACCGAACAGTTGTCATATTAACAGCGTCCGATGATAATATTGTCATCGGACGCTTTTCATATTATAACTGAACGCCTTTTTTCAAAATTATAAAGAGTAACGGTAAAACCTCGCTTTCAATATTCCTTTGATATATAATCTAAGATCAGAAACATTATTGTTAACATATATTTCTTAAATCCAACAATCATCCCCAAAGGTGCATATTTTGCTTATTACAATAAAAAGATGGCAATTGTAAAGTAATATTTGCTAAATATTTTCTTTTTGTTGTTTAAATAAATATATTTGCAACAATATGATACAATAATATTGCTTAATCGCGACATTTGCAATTAATAAAATTAACTAATATCATGTTTACTATAACGCATTAATTTAAAAAGGAACTTATTTTCTCAGCTTAACGGTTGTATTAATTATATAAATGTTTAACAAACTTAGAGAGATTTATGAAAAGAAAATTATTAATGATTGTCACCTGCTTTTTTATAAGCATCGGTCTTTTAAATGCTCAGATTAAAGTGACAGGAAATGTATTGTCTGCCGAAGATAATGAACCTGTTGTTGGAGCATCAATATTAGTTAAGGGGACAACTATCGGAACAATTGCCGATCTTGACGGTAATTTTTCACTGACAGGTGTTCCGGAAGAGGCAAAAGAACTGGTTGTCTCATATATAGGAATGAAAACAGAGGTGCTGGGAATTAAACCTGTAATGAATATCATATTACGGGCTGACACAAAAATCCTTGATGAAGTTGTTGTTTCTGCGATGGGAATCAGTCGCGAAAAAAAATCATTAGGTTATGCTTTACAGGAGGTTCAGGCTGACGAACTGACAAAAGCAGGAAGTTCAAGTCTTACAAGTGCTTTATCAGGTAAAATCGCCGGTGTGCAGATTAATCAGTTCGGAGGTACGGTAGGCTCATCAGCGCGAATTTCAGTACGTGGTAACTCTTCTTTGAGCAATGATCAGCAGCCACTTATAGTTGTCGACGGAGTTCCTGTCTCAAATGATACTCAACGTTCGGGAGATAATACTTACAATGGTGTGGATTATGGTTCAGGATTGAATGATATAAATCCTGAGGACATAGAATCGATTTCAGTATTAAAAGGAGGATCAGCCGCTCTTTACGGAATGCGTGCCGGTAACGGGGTAATCCTTATCACAACAAAATCAGGAAAAAAGAAAGATAACGGAGTTACTGTATCTTATGATATGAACGTAACATTTGACCGTGTTGCCAATCTTCCTAAACTTCAGAACTCTTACGGACAGGGGCATCACGGAGACGAATATCACTGGCAGAACAGGCAGCCTGGCATGTCATATCAGGAATATGCTACGACTTACGGTTTCGACTACAATACAAATGTCAATACCGACTATGATGAATCATGGGGACCGCGTCTGGATGCAGGTCTGAAAATAAGCCAGTTTGATAGCAATGGTGAATACGTTGACTGGGTTTCAAATCCTAACAATCTCAGTGATTTCTTTACTACCGGAACTTCAATGAATCACGTAGTGTCAGTTCAGGCAAAAACGGATAAGACATCTACACGTGCTTCTCTTTCTTACAGAGATCAGAAAGGAACGGTTCCTAATACTGATCAGAGAAGATATGGCGGTCAGATTAACACGAATATGCAGTTAAACAAGTATATATCGTTTGACATGAATGCCAATTATACACATACACAGAGTGACAACCTGTTACAACAGGGTTATTCCGGATCCAATCCTATAAACTCACTTGTAGCCTGGTCGGGACGTCAGATAAATATGCAGTCGTTAAAAAATAACTGGGATCAGAAAGATGCAGCAGGCAATTATACATATTACAATTGGATCGATAGTTATCACATGAACCCGTATTTCAATGTCTATGAAAATACTAACAGTATGAAAAGAGACAGATTTTTTGCTAAATCATCTCTGTTCTATCAGCCTTTTTCATGGTTGAAATTTGAAGGACGATTAGGATATGATAATTATCATGTACAGACTTTCGAACGTCACTACAAAGATCTTGACGGTTATTCTCTTGGAAGCGGTTTTACTCAGACAGAAACAGGAAATACTGAGTTAAACTTAGACTTTATAGCATCAGCAAATAAGACATTCGGAGATTTCAATATTTCCTTAGTCGCAGGAGCAAACTACAGAGACGTAACATGGGAAACTCATGAAATCGGTGCTGACCTGCTGACTGTTCTTGGAGTTTATACTATGGCGAATAAAGTAGGCGATGCAATCGCTACAATGGACCACAGTCATATACGTTCAAATTCAGTATACGCAAATGCATCTCTTGGCTGGAAAAATCAGCTTTATATTGACGCAAGTGCGCGTAACGACTGGAGCTCAACTATTAAAGATGACTTCTTCTACCCTTCTGTAAGCTTAAGCTGGATTCCGACTGCTTCGTTTGAGAATCTTAAAAACGATGTATTCACATACTGGAAAAACCGTGGAGGTATTGCTAAGATCGGGTCTGCTACATCAGCATACCGTAACAAATATTATTATTATGCAGAAGATACATCGTATAAAGGTGTAGCACAGATGTACAGAAGCTATACTTATCCGAATTTAAATCTGAAACCGGAAAAGATTACTACATGGGAAGTCGGAACAGAAATCGGTTTGTTTAACGGACGCATTAATCTTGATGTGGCATATTATCAGAAAAAGACGGAAGATCAGATCCTTAACGTATCTACTTCAAATGTCGTAGGTTTTTCTACAATGCTTATTAATGCAGGACGTATTGACAATAAGGGTGTTGAAGTACAACTTTCTGCAGATATCCTGAAAAGCAAAAACGGGCTTAACTGGACATCTACTCTGAATTACTCCAAAGATGAAAGTAAAGTTGTCGAACTATATGACGGAGTACCTAATTATCGCATAGGATGGACGTGGGGTGTTGCAACACAGGCCAGAGTAGGTGAAAAATGGGGTTCTTTAGTTGGTACTGCTTATGACAGAATTACACAAAGCGATGTAACTGCGGGAACAGCTTCCGCTTCTCAAATCGGAGCAATTAAGGTGAATGCCAACAGTATGCCTCTTACAAAATCAGCTTCAGTTATCGGTAATGTAACTCCTGATTATATGATGAGCTGGCGTAATGATTTTAAATACAAACAGTTCGGTTTCGGATTCCTTCTTGACTTAAGAGTCGGCGGTGATATATGGTCACAATCTATGAGCCATACTTATGCTGCGGGTACTGCGGCGGTAACTGCAGAGAACGGTATTCGTGAACGTGCTATCGTAGCGGGTAAAGACGTTGCGACAAACGAACGTTTTGTTATGACTGACGGTAACGGCAACTGGGTTGAAAATACTATTGAAACAGATGCATATACATGGTATAACTATTACGGTTGTAATGAAACACATGTTTTCGACGGTTCATTCCTTAAACTTCGTGAAGCATACATCTCTTATGAAGTTCCTCAGTCTGTTTTGCGCAGATCAAAATATTTCAGCCGTGCAAATATTTCCCTTATAGGTACTAACCTTGCTCTGCTTTGGGTTCATTCTTCAAATACTCTTCGTCTTGATCCGGAAGCAGGAGGCGTATCGAGTGACAGCCGCGGTGTAGGCTTTGAACAGGCATCAACTCCACTTTCCCGCAGCTTTGGTGTTAAAGTTGGTCTAACATTTTAATTGATTGTTTATTATGAAAAAATATATAAAAATTGTAGCGTTTTCGTTGTTGTTATCAGGCTCTGGCTGTACGGGATCTTTTGATGAAATCAATACTGACCCGGATGCATACAGCACAGTACCATATACTAATATCCTTGGAAATGTAATTCGCAGAACAGCTAACCGTTATAACGATGATCTTGAGATTGCTCAGTTTTCAGGACATATAAGTAAAATTCAGTATATAGATGATTATACGTCACTGATTCCTACAAATAATTCTTATGGTAATAAGTGGGCTGACAGCTACTGGGGATATGTACAGCTTCAGGATATTCTTGACAGATCAGCAGATGCAGCGGAAGGAAATAAAAATGTGCGTAATGTTTGCCTGGTGATGCAGAACTATCTTATGTCGCTTGTTCTTGACTGTTTCGGTGATATACCATACTCTGAAGCGTTTAAAGGAGCTCCTGAAAACGGAGGTATGCTAAGTTCTAAATATGATTCACAGTCTGAAGTATATCCTCAGATTCTTGCAAATCTTAAAAGTGTGGCCGACAGCTGGGCTGAAGGTCTTGGTAGTGATGAACTTGGTGACGGAGACTTTCTTTTTGACGGCGATGTCCTTAAATGGCAAAAATTCTGTAACTCTCTTCGTTTACGCATCGCAATGAGAATTTCTAAAGTTTACGGAGGATCACAAGCTATCATTGAAGACATTTTCGCAAATCCGTCTAAGTATCCTTACATTTCCGATTGTAGTGATAATGCTTATTTCTGGTGGCAGGGATCCGGAGTATATTATGAAAAATATTATAATAACTTCCTTTCACGCGATGATCACGGAATGTCACAGATATTTATCAATCATCTGAAAGCGATGAACGATCCTCGTCTTCCGGTTATAGCAAAACCTGCTGCTTCTGATAATGAGTTCAGAGGATCTGAAAACTGTCCTGTAATAGCTCCTGTAATTAATACGATATCACGTATGGGTGTTCTTTATCGTGAAACTCCTGCCGGATTCTATCCTTTTTACAGAGCATGTGAAAGTTCTTTCATAATGGCAGAGGCCGCACTTAACGGCTGGAATGTTCCGATGTCGGCACAGGCTGCTTATGAAAAGGGAGTGAAATTATCAATGGAAGACAACGGAATTGATGATGATCAGACTTCCGGATATCTTGCAAGTGAAGGGAGCTGGGATGGTACTTACGAGCGACTATATAACGAAGAATGGGTTGCTCTTTTTAAACAGGGCGTTGAAGCATGGTCGCTATATCGCAGAACAGGCTACCCTACCATTATATTCACTGCTGTAGCTGCAGACGGAACTACTCCACAGTATCCTGGAGCATATACTCCTTTTGTGGGAATCCATAATGATGTTCCTTTCCGTTTGCCATATCCTGACAACCAGTTCTCATATAATACAGCTGCCGTAAATGAAGCATCTGCAGAAATTAAGGACTATGTATGGGGAAAACAACTTTGGTGGGATACACGTACAAACGTTTATTAAACCGGTTTTCGAAGAACCCGAAACAGGAATCAGATTGGAATATTAATTTATCATCCAGTTTTATATCGGACGACAATTCAACAACACAATTTAACATTTAACTTAATGTTTTTATTCCCGGCTGACGCTCAGTGGATTATAAAACCATTACAACTATAAATAGCGTGGAAGTTAATTTCTGCGCTATTTTTTTTTCAGGGGGGTATTGCAGATTAACAAAATCGTACTACCTTTGCTATCGTTAAACGGGTCTAGCTCAGTTGGTAGAGCACTGGTCTCCAAAACCAGGTGTCGGGAGTTCGAGCCTCTCGACCCGTGCAAAAGGTAATTATCTGATAAAAGATGGTTACCTTTTTTTATTTTAAGCCTAACAGGAAGTAATAAAAATACTATTTTGATATACTTCAATCTTTAACGGGTTTCATAATGTAAAAAGTCAGTAAGCATTTTCTGATATTAAGGGATTCCGTTTTCTTTATTTTCAGGTGATGATAACAGAATCTTTAAACTGTAAGATCAATAACATGATTTTATGTAAATGCATACAAAATAAATATTAGTTATCACGTAAGTATCCGATAATTATCTTGACCGGAAGAAAAAGCAATAGGGACTGATTCATTACTGAAACAGCCCCTATTGTTTTTTATGTTTGTCTGATTGATAATTATTTCATATTCTTAAGAATACTGTAAAGCTTCTGAATAGGCAATCCCATGACATTAAAATAACTTCCGTCTATTCTTTCTACAGCTATATACCCTATCCATTCCTGAATACCATAAGATCCGGCTTTATCATAAGGAGAATATTTAGCTATATAATAATCTATTTCTTCGTCTGATATATCTGAAAACGTCACAAGAGACGTTGACGCGAAAGATATCTTGTCAGATGTCGTCTTTACACAAACACCGGTAATCACCTTATGAGTTTTTCCTGATAGCTTTCTCAGCATATCTTTCGCATCTTCGGAAGAAACAGGTTTACCCATTATCTCTCCGTCACAGATGACAACAGTATCTGCAGTAATTATAAGAGTATTGCCTGTTGTACACTGTGCATAAGTGTAAGCAGCAGCTTTCTTTTCAGCAATATAAAGCGGCACAGAATCAGCATCCATATCTTCAGGATAAGATTCATCAATATCGGGCAGCGAAATCACTCTGTATTTTATATCAAGGCCACCAAGGAGCTCTTTTCTTCTGGGCGAATTACTTGCCAGAAGGATTTCATATTTTTCTAAATTATCAAGCATACTTTTTTAGTTAAAGAAGATACATTTTCTTTTATTATCACCATCCGAAAGCTTCATCATCCATCCACAGATTCTGTTCTTTCATGATCTGCTCTATCACATCTCTTCCGCAGCCGCGACCGCCTTCTTTTCTTGAAATATAAGATGATATAGTCTTAATCTCATAAACTGCATCAGCCGGACATGCAGGAATGGCAACTTTCTTCATTACCTCAAGATCCGGAATATCATCACCCATATAAAGTATTTCATCATAACCGATACCGGTTTTCTGCATGAATTCGTCAAGAGCTTTTGTTTTAACCTTGACTCCCATATATATATGTTTTACTCCAAGACCTTCAAATCTTATTCTGACGGCTTCCGTATTTCCTCCCGTTATTATACATATCTCAAGCCCTTTCTTCACGGCAAGCTGTATCGCATAACCGTCTTTTATATTTACGGTTCTCATTGGTTCGCCGGAAGGATGCATCGGAATGGTGTCGCACGACAGGACTCCGTCAACATCAAAAATAAGAGCTTTTATCTTTTTAAGATCATATGACATTACACCCATTTTATTTCTTTTTTGAATAGTTATTTATGTTTTTACTCAGCAGTTTATAAATATCTTTTAATACCGGATCTTCAAGCAGTCCGGTTTGCCGGTTTATTATATTTTCATCATATCTTACAGCAGGTCCCGTTTGTGCCTCTCTCGGAGAAAGTGTCATAATCTTATCACAAGTCTCTTTAATAAGCGGTCTTATAATGTCAAAAGAAAGATTGTTTTCTTTTAGTATTACTGATGCTATATCATACATGTGATTTGTAAAATTACATGCGAAAACTGCAGAGAGATGAAGGTATTTTCGTTGTTCCGAAGTAACTTTTTCCGGATGATCCGACAATTTTGAAGCAAGAGACATAAGAATAGCCTCATCTTCTTTTCTGACAGCTTCCACACACACCGGAATTTCCCGGTAATTCACTTCTTTCTCCTTCGAAAAAGTCTGTAACGGATAAAACACAGCTCCTCTTTCTGAATAATCTTTAAAGATATTCATATCAACGCTTCCGGCAGTATGAGCCCATATTCCGCTGTTAGGCTTAACAGACGAAAGGACTGATTCAAGAGCACTGTCTTTTACTGCAAAAATATAAAGATCGGCATCATCGGGAAGTAAACTTAAATCTGTTGTATAAGGTATTCCTGTCTTTTCCCCCAATGCAGAAGCCGATTCTTCCGAACGGCTGTAAATCATTACAACCTCCTCACCTGCCTCTTTTAAAGCTTTTGTCATATGAGTGGCAAGATTGCCTGCTCCTATAATTACAATCTTCATCAGACTATTTTTTTAATGATATTACAATAAAGAGTATACTGAGAATGATAAACAGTAAAGGGATAAGCATATGATTATACGCTCCGATAAAACCACTTATAAAGTTAAGACGTAATGCCAGTCCCGCAGTAAGCAGACATAATCCCCATATTTTATTTTTCTTGAATACCAGAAATGATGCTGCTCCGTAAATAAACAACGACCGCCAGTCTGATATTTCATGTCTTATTTCGGGAGATAAAAAGTTGAGAATATTAAATAATTCCGCAAATAATAATGTTCCGTAAACCAGAAACATTGCCCCAAGACTTAATGCTATCTCTTTATCTTTCATCTTTTATACTTGATTACCATTTACCTATATGAACTTTCTCCCACTGAAGCTTATCTGTATCATGAGGCTTTTTTTCTTCATTTTTACGTCCGATAGCGATTATCGAAAGAACTTCCACTGTATAAGGAATATCAAGAATAGCTCTTACAGCTTCATCTGCATCCTGTCCTGCTTCCGTAGTACGGTTTCTTATCTGAACCCAGCAACTTCCGAGACCAAGGTCCTCACACTGAAGCTGTATAAGTGTCGAAGCTATTGATGCATCTTCAATCCATGTATCTGAAATCATCGGTTCCGCAAGAACCACAATAGCCAGAGAGGCGCCTTTTATAAGAGCAGCTCCGTGCTGTTTTGCGTATGAAAGTCTTTCAAGAACTTCTTTGTCTTCCACAACGATAAACTGCCATGGATTCTTACTTTTTCCGGCAGGAGAAAGTAAAGCTGCCTGCAATATTGTTGTAACTTCTTCCGGTGTCAGCGGCTCTTCTGTGAATTTACGCGTACTTCTTCTTTTTATAAGTAAATCGTGAAAGTTTTCCATAATATGAAACAGTTTGATTCTCATTAATATTAATTGTTGCAAAGATATACAAAAACAGATAATTTTGCGTTTCTCAATATTCTGATATAATGTTTTATACTTTTCTCCGTTATTATATCAGGAGTCATTATAAGATTTTGTTTCTTATATGGCTATAATATTTTTTATAACGGATACACATTAATAAAGTGCCGGAATAATCAACTGAAAATCAGTCTTATTGCCGACTGCTAACGCGAATTGCCCAATGAGGATTTTACATATAATAATTTTTCTTTTCTCTCTTTCTCTGACACTGTCGGCTCAGTTAACAATTAAAATTTCCGGAGTCGTAACAGATACTGACGGCAATCCCATCGAACTTGTACATGTCAGAACAAAAAACGGGATAGGCGGAACTTTTACTGATCTGAAAGGTAAATATGAACTTCCGATAATATCTGCCGATACGGTAGACATAGTTTATTCCTCTATAGGGTATAAAAATATAGTACGACGACTGATTGCTCCTCCGAGTGATCTTACGATGAATATACGTCTTACTTCTACTATTGAAGCACTTGGAGAAGTCCAGGTGACAAGTCACCGTGTTCAGGCAAATACAATGGAGAAAATAGACCTTACACAGGCAAAACTTATGCCTGATGCTTCGGGCAACAGTGTGGAAGCACTTATCTCATCTATGGCAGGTGTCAATTCAAACAATGAGTTGAGTTCGCAGTATTCCGTGCGCGGAGGTAATTTTGATGAAAATGCGGTTTATGTAAACGGCATAGAAGTTTATCGTCCGCTTCTTGTAAGATCAGGTCAGCAGGAAGGTCTGAGTTTTATAAATCCCGACCTTGTTTCTTCAATTTCATTTTCTTCAGGAGGATATTCGGCGGAATATGGCGATAAGATGTCGTCGGTACTTGATATAACTTATAAAAAACCGGAAGAATTTGAAGGATCCGCTTCTATCTCCCTTCAGGGAGCGTCTGCCTCTGTTGGACAGAGTTATAAGAAGTTCAGCCAGATTCACGGTATACGATATAAAACAAATTCGCTTCTTCTGGGAACTCTTGATACTAAAGGAGAATATAATCCAAACTTCTTCGACTATCAGGTTTATATGAATTATAATTTCAGCAGTAAGGTAAGTCTCGGACTGCTTGGTAATATTTCTCAGAATAACTATAATTTCCGTCCGGAAAGCCGCTCAACTTCATTTGGTACTCTTGAAGATGTAAAACAATTTAAAGTATATTTTGACGGTTGGGAAAAAGATGTGTTCCGTACATTCTTCGGTGCGGCAACATTGAATTTCGCTGCATCGTCGAACACAGATATCCAGCTTCTCTTATCAGCTTTTGCGACCGATGAATCGGAAACCTATGATATTCGCGGAGAATACTGGCTTGACGAATCACAGAGTGATGCTTCAGGCGGTCAGGGTTCTTTAGGCGTTGGCGCTTATCAGGAGCATGCAAGAAATAAGCTTAACGCTAAAGTTCTTGCGTTTGCGCTTAAAGGTAATACAGGCATAAATTCTCATTCTATAGGATATGGAATAAATGTTCAGAAAGAAATGATCACAGACCGTGTTTCTGAATGGGAAATGAGAGACTCTTCAGGGTATTCGATTCCGAATTCCAGCAACGCGATAGATATGTATTATGCTCTTCATTCAAAATATACTATCAACACGGTAAGAGCAGGCGCATATCTTCAGGATACTTACCGTTTTGATGTCAGAGCAGGCCGAATAATCGCCACGGCAGGAATAAGAGGCTCTTACTGGTCGTTTAATAAAGAGT
>CAMTON010000036.1 GCA_947074105.1 uncultured Bacteroidales bacterium | reverse complement strand
ATCGTCTGCAGGATGAAGAAGCAGAATTTCCGGCTCTTGATTTATACGGTAGCTGGTCGAACGCTTCGGTTGACCCTTTCAGGGGTCAAAACGTGAAGATGCCTGATACATTGAAAATTGATGTTTCTTCATACGTTGCACCCACAACGGGATATGTGACCTCAAAATACGGATGGCGACGAAACAGAATGCATAAGGGAATAGACCTAAAGGTGCAGGTAGGAGATACTATCGTTTCTGCTTTCGACGGTAAGGTCAGAATAAGAAAATATGAACGTAAAGGTTATGGTTATTATCTTGTGATTCGTCATACAAACGGACTTGAGACAGTCTATGGTCATCTTTCAAAATTCATCGCAAAAGAGGGTGATGTTGTAAAAGCAGGCCAGCCTATTGCTTTAGGAGGAAATACGGGACGTTCGACAGGAGCTCATCTTCATTTCGAAACAAGACTGATGGGTGTCGCAATTGATCCTTCTGAAATCATCGACTTCAAAAATTATGTTGCTCATACCGATACATGGACATTCTATTCCAAAAAAGCAAAAGCTATAGCTAATGGTTCGGCTAGCTCAAACGGTATGGCATTCCACAGAGTGAGACAGGGAGATACTCTTTCAAAAATCTCAAAACAATATGGCGTAAGCGTAACGCAGCTTTGTCGTCTTAACAATATCAAAACAAATACGACGTTAAGAATCGGTCAGAGAATTAAGTATTGATTATCACATTTTAAGGAAGTATTAGAGAAATAAATATAAATATTTATTAAAAAGATAGTTTAGATAAGCGGCTCCGAGGGGCTGCTTATCTTTTTTGTATAAATAATGCTATTTTTGCAACCGGAAAGAAGCTAAAGAAACTATTTAATATGAAAAAATTTATTCTTGCTATCGCATCGATGGCTTTACTGGCAGGATGCGATAATGCAAACCAAAAAGATGACAATATGAAATCTTCAGATTTTAACTGGGTAGTCGACCGTTTCGATGATATCGAAGTGATCAGATACAGAGTAAACGATTTCGAATCTCTTACAGCGAAACAGAAAGAACTTATCTATTATCTTTCAGAAGCAGCTGTTTACGGAAGAGATATCCTTTTTGATCAGAACAATCGCTGGAACCTTGCGGTAAGACGTACGCTTGAGTCTGTATATCAGAATTTCAACGGTGATAAAAACAGCGAAGAATATAATAATTTTGAAAAATATCTGAAGAAAGTATGGTTTGCCAACGGTATCCACCATCACTATTCAACAGATAAATTTCATCCTGAATTCTCTGAGGCATTTTTCGCGGAACAGCTAAACGCTCTTCCGGACAGCAAACTTCCTCTTCAGAAGAATCAGACTAAGGCTGATTTCATCACTATGATCTCTGAAGTGATCTTCAATCCTGAGGTTTATCCTAAAGGTGTGAATCAGACGGAAGGGGAGGACATGGTACTTACTTCTGCTAACAACTATTATCATGGTGTGACTCAGAAAGAGGTTGAAGCTTTCTACGAAGCTAAGAAAGATCCTAATGATCACCGCCCTGTGATGTGGGGTATGAACTCACGTGTTGTGAAAAACAACGGTAAGGTTGAGGAACTTGTATGGAAAATCGACGGATTATATACTGAAGCTCTTGAAAAAGTGGTTTACTGGCTTGAAAAAGCTGTAAATGTGGCTGAAACTCCTGAGCAGAAAGTTGTTCTTCAGAAACTTATCTCTTACTATAAATCAGGATGTCTTAAAGAGTTTGATGATTATACAATCAGCTGGGTTTATGATCTTAACTCTCAGATTGACTTCGTAAACGGATTTACAGAGTCTTACGGCGACCCTCTCGGAATGAAAGCTTCATGGGAATCGCTTGTAAACTTCAAGGATATGAAGGCTACGAAGAGAACTGAAATCATCAGCGAAAATGCGCAGTGGTTTGAAAACAATTCTCCTGTAGAAGACCGTTTCAAAAAAGAAACAGTAAAAGGTGTATCTGCGAAGGTTATCACGGCAGCAATGCTTGGTGGTGACTGTTATCCTGCAAGCCCTCTTGGTATCAATCTTCCTAACTCAAACTGGGTAAGAAGTGAATACGGATCAAAATCTGTAACAATCGACAATATCTCTGAGGCTTACGACGAAGCATCACAGGGAAGCGGTTTCGCTGAAGAATTTGTTTACGGCGACGAAGCTAAACGTCTTCTTAAAGAATACGGACGTTATGCCGACAATATGCATACCGACCTTCACGAATGTCTTGGTCACGGTTCAGGTAAACTTCTTCCGGGAGTTGATCCTGACGGACTGAAAGCTTACGGTTCTCCGCTTGAAGAGTCAAGAGCAGACCTTTTCGCTCTTTACTATATCGCAGACAATAAGCTTGTTGAACTTGGTATCATGCCTAACGCTGAAGCTTATAAAGCTGAATATTATAAATATATGATGAACGGACTGATGACACAGCTTACACGTATACAGCCTGGTAAGAGCATCGAACAGGCTCATATGCGTAACCGTCAGACTATCGCTCGCTGGGTGCTTGAAAACAGCCAGGATGATAAGGCAGTTGAACTTAAGAAAGTTGAAGGTAAGACTTATGTAGTAATCAATGATTATGAAGCATTAAGAGGTAAGTTCGCCGCTCTTCTTCGCGAAGTTCAGACAATCAAGTCTACAGGAGATTTAGCAGGTGCGAAGACTCTTATCGAAACCTACGGTATCAAGGTTGATCCGGAACTTCACAATGAGGTTCTTGCAAGATACAAAAGCCTTAATATCGCTCCTTACAAAGGATTTATCAATCCTATCTATACTCCTGTAGCTGATGGCAAAGGAAATATAGTGGATGTTAAAATCTCATATGACGAGAATTATATGGATCAGATGATGCGTTATTCAACTGATTATTCTTGTCTTCCTTCTTACAATTAATTTTCATATGAAATAAATTCAAAGCCGCATTGATCAGATATGCGGCTTTGAATCTTTATAAATGTTCTTGCGGAATTTATGGGTAATATCTTACTTGAAAGTTTAAATGAATCTCAACGGGAGAATCTCAGAGAGATAAAGAAAGGTTTCAGACAATCGATGAATGCCGATCTTTCAAACTCGATGAGGGAGCTCGGACTTGGATATAGTCTGAACTTCGGAGTTCCGGCACCAAGAGTCAAGCTTATAGCATCGAAAATAGAACCGGACAGACAACTTGCCGAATATCTGTGGCAAGAGAATGTCAGGGAGTCAAAGATGATAGCGACTTATCTTTTTCCTTTAGAGGAAATGGATATTGAAACGGCTCAAAGATGGATTTCGGAAGTGAAATATACAGAGATCGCTGATCAGTTGTCGAGGAATTTGCTTATGCGCCTTTCGTATGTAAAGGAGCTGATGAACAGAAATATTGCTTCATCCGATAAGATGGAGCGTTATATAGGAATGAGGCTTCTGTCTTTTCTTATAGCATCAAATGACGTTTCCGGAATTGATTTTCCTTTTGTCTTCAATGAGATAAAAGAGAATATTGTGTCTGGTGTAAGTTATCTTACAAGTGCAGTTGTCAACATTGCAGATAATCTGTATGGTGCTGATGAAGAGCTTCTTAATGAGGCTCGGTTATTCTTTTCTCCTTGTCGGGAGAGTGAGAATTCTCTGCTGAGAAATTTTTATTCTCTTCTTGAAGAAGATGAAGAATAATCAATTAAAATTTAAACACATTAATATAAAAGTATAATAAACAGTTTTTTAAACAAATAGATTGGAATTTGTCTAAAAATAGGTAACTTTGAAATCGGATCTTAGAAATCAATATGGAAGAAAATAATATTTTAGAAAGTGTAAGTGCTCAGCTATCAGCTTATCTTACTTCTAAAAAGCTCAGAAAAACGCCTGAGCGATTTGCTATTCTTGAGCAGATTTATAATATGAATCGACATTTTGATGTTGACACATTATATGAGATTATGCAGGCAAGCGGATACCGTGTCAGCCGTGCTACTGTCTATAATACCGTGGATCTTCTTGTTGAATGTAATCTGATCGTGAAACATCAGTTCGGTACTAATATGGCTCACTATGAGAAAGCCTTCAATACCGACAATCATTTTCATCTTATCTGCACTAACTGCAACAACGTTATTGAAGTTAAAGATGAAGACTTGAACAACCAGCTGAAAAGCAGAAAATTCAAAAACTTTGAGGTGACAGGTTATAACCTATACATATACGGTCTTTGCAACAAATGCAGTGCGAAGGATCGTAACAATACAATCCACAATTAAAAATGTGGATTTTTTTTTGAGCTTCTTTTTGCTAAAGCCTGAAATCAGGGATTTTTATTATGGAAAATCTCTTTATTATCGATATTGGAAAGCTGTCATGCACTAGCAATTCAGTAAATAATATATTCAGGAACTTCCGGCTTAATGAATGCCTCATTCCTTTCGGGAAAAATAATTTATATCTCTAATAATATGGCGGACAGGGGATAAGTCTTTTATGTCCGTGACAAATTGAAAAATAATATGAAAGTAGATGTTCTTTTAGGACTTCAATGGGGTGACGAAGGAAAAGGTAAAATCGTTGATGTTTTGACTCCGAATTATGACGTAATCACACGTTTTCAGGGCGGACCGAACGCAGGACATACTCTTGAATTCAACGGTGAGAAATATGTACTTCGTTCAATACCTTCAGGTATTTTCCAGGGAGGAAAAGTGAATGTTATCGGTAATGGCGTGGTTATTGATCCGCTTTTATTCAAGTTGGAAGCAGAAGCACTTGCAGCAAGCGGTCATGATCTTACAAAACGTCTTCTTATCTCTAAAAAGGCACATCTTATTCTTCCTACACATCGTATGCTTGACGCTGCCAACGAAGCTGCGAAAGGTGACTCGAAAATCGGAACTACCGGAAAAGGTATCGGCCCGACTTATACAGATAAAGTAAGTCGTAACGGTGTACGCGTAGGTGATATACTTGAGAATTTCGAAGAAAAATATGCTAAGGCGAAAGGAAAGCATGAAACTATGCTTAAAGCTCTTAATTATGACTATGATATCACAGAACTTGAAAAAGAGTGGATGGAAGGTATCGAGTTTCTTAAGAAATTTACCTTTATCGATAGCGAACATCAGATAAACAATTATCTTAAAGAAGAAAAATCTGTACTTGCCGAAGGCGCTCAGGGTACTATGCTTGATATCGATTTCGGATCATATCCTTTTGTAACTTCTTCAAATACTGTTTGTGCAGGTGCCTGTACAGGCCTTGGTATCGCTCCTAATAAGATAGGTGATGTTTACGGTATCTTCAAAGCATATTGTACACGTGTGGGTTCAGGTCCTTTCCCGACAGAACTTTTTGATGAAACAGGCGAAAAGATGTGTGATATAGGTCATGAATTCGGTTCTGTTACAGGACGCCGCCGCCGTTGCGGATGGATTGATCTTGTAGCTCTTAAATATGCTATCATGGTTAACGGTGTAACTCAGCTTATCATGATGAAGAGCGACGTTCTTGATACTTTCGATACTATCAAGGCTTGTATCGCATATGATATCGACGGAAAAGAAACAGAAGAGTTTCCGTTTGAAATCAATGATAATGTGAAACCTGTATATGTTGACCTTCCGGGATGGCAGACAGACATGACTAAGATGCAGTCGGAGAATGAATTCCCTGAAGAATTCAATCAGTATGTGTCTTTCCTTGAAGATCAGCTTCAGACGCCTATCAAGATCGTTTCTGTAGGTCCTGACAGAGATCAGACTATCATCCGTTATACAGAGGAAGATTAATCTATTTTTCTTCTTATAATAGTAAATGATTATGAAGATATTTTAAATAGGAAAATCGGAATATATCATTTCTCATATATGAATATAACATTTCAGATATATATTAAAGCGGCCTTAACGGGTCGCTTTTTTTGTTATATGAGTTGCTGTATATTGATTATTAAAGAGGAATTTAGTTTCTTTCTGTCATTCCTGACTCTGAGTAAGCGTCTCTGCAATGAAGTCCTTTATGTAAATATCTGTCTCTGCATGATCTCTTTTACGGTATTTAATAACTTAATAATTAGCTGTCTCCACAATTAACTCTTTGCTGATATTTAATAACTTAATATTTTTGTATAAAACAAAAATACGATTGACAAATAATTTAATTTTTTCTCCATTCCTGACTGCGATTGCCTATTCCTTAAAAAATAAAGAGGGTTATCCTTCACGGACACCCTCTTTCAGACATTTATCATCCTTAAAAAGGATAATATGTAATAGTCAATCATCAATCTTAAACACTAATTCATGTTTATACAAATAATAAATATATATTAAAAACCAATTTTGAATGAATCATCTTTTTTCGAAGATCATTTATTCTTGCCATTTATTAATGACAGAACATCTTCTGTCTTTTGAAAAGGATAAAGCATTAATTGAACTTGCCGATAAACAATCGAAGATACAGCGTTGCATTTCTTCTTTCTGTTATTATCCGGAACAGATATCTCTTTATTTCACAGAGAAAAATCATCTGTTGTCCCTTTCATAGCAGTTGTTATAGCAAATACTAATCATTTCATTTACTTATACTTTTTACAATGTATTCAGTTCTGATACTTGTTATAATGTATTCATTACTTATACTTTTTATAATGTTTTCAGTTCTGAAATAAGCTTCCCATCCTTTTATATATAAATTACCTCATTATTTATTTTCAAAATAGTCAAGACTCCATGAGTCGTGCCATTCAATAGAAGGCACTCCATCTTCAAAGTTTATCGGAAGCCATACGTAACGTGCATCAGACGGACGGCGTGGTCTCCATATATCAGCCATAAAGATGAAAGCATCTTTTTTACCCTGAACAGGAAGAATATAATTACTCTGTCCCCCGAAAGTGATATGACCTTTTTCCCCTTTACAAGGATTAGAATATTTCTCCCAAGGTCCCATTATGTTTTTTGCACGGAACATTCTTGCCTCATTAGGATCCCATCCTGTACAACCTGAAGTTATCATCCAGTATTCTCCGTCTTTTTTGAAAATCGCGGGAGCTTCATTATGACCGCCGGGTTCAAGACGTGTATATTTACCCGTATGAGAAAGATAATCGTCAGAAAGTTCGGAAATATGAAGTGTCAGATTTTCTTCTGAAGAATAAATATGATATGCTTTACCGTTATCATCAACAAAAAGAGTCATATCTCTTGACATCTGTCCTCCTTTTATATCACGACAAACGAAAAGTCCGTTATCAACTGCGTCATGCCATTGCGGAGTCCACCAATTGTCATAATCCGTAAACTTAACAGCTTTTTTTCTTTCAGACTTAGAAAGATTTTTAGGCCATATGCCGGCGTTAGGTCTTAATGAACCAACATATTTAAAAGGTCCTGTCGGAGAGTCACTGGTTGCTATTGCAGCACGCGCAGCTTCATAACCGCGTCCTTTCAGTTCAAGATGAAACCACATCACAAACTTCCCTGTCTTTTCATTATAGATAACTTTAGGGCGTTCCATAACGCAGTCTTTTGCAATATCATGATTGTTATCGTCAGTTACAACAGGAAGAGCGACACCTTCATTTTTCCAGTTTACAAGATCATCTGAAGAATAGCAAGTGATACCTACCATTGCATTATGAGTATAAGAGCTCTTATGTTCTCCGTACCAGTAATATTTTCCTTCATGATACATTACGCCTCCGCCATGTGCATTAACATGCTCTGCATTATCATCAAGCCAAAGTTCGCCGGAATTGATAGTTTTCTTCTGATCTTTTTTCTGATAAACCCTTACATAGTCGATTTCGTATTTAAGAGGAAATGTCGTAGTATCGGGATCTCCGCCGTTACCGCCCAAAGCAAGATTAAGAAGAAGATAATGAGGCTGACGGAATGGATTCTTGAAAAACCCGGTTCCTTTATTGAATGTATTTTCAAGAGCCGTTTCATTTACAAGAACATCGTCAATATAAAGACGGATATAATCTTCACACCAGTCCATTCTCCATACATGAAACTTATCAGCCCAGTCAGGATCCTTATCAGTGAAATTGGAGAAAGGGATTATTTCCGAATCCCATACCTGCTGATAACGACCGTTATCTCCCCAACATGTATTTGCAAGAATGCTAGGCTCATCATTTACGCGATAATATTCAAGAAGATCTATTTCTCCGCAGTTCGGCCATTCATATTTAGTGCCCAGAGTCCAGATTGCAGGCCATGAACCTTTAACGGCAGGAATTTTTGCTCTAATTAAAAAGCGGCCATAAAGAAATTCTTTCTGGCCGCTTGTTATCATTGAAGTTGAAGTATATTCTGCAAATTCTCTGTTTTCTTTCCAATAGTTAGATTCCGGCTTATAAAAAGGATTTTTTACTCTTTCTTTTCTCCCTTCAATAGTCAGAATACCGTTGTCACACGTAGCGTTATCGCCCTGATACCATTGAAGCTCTTCGTTTCTTACGAAACCATTTTCGAAACTCCAGACATTTTTGTCCGGAGTTCCTATGTTGTTAAATTCATCTGACCATACTAGTTCCCATCCGTCTTTTCTGTCGATGTATCTGATCATTTCAGAAGCAGAAAGAAGGAAAGCTCCTACGCCGAAGTTAGCTGTAGATTTAGCGTTTACCACCTGACCAGGGATTGCTCTTTCACCGATAGGCTGAACAAAACCAAGTGTTCCGTCAGGCTGGATAGCCTTTTCTGTAAGATATGTCCATGATCTTCTGATAACCGGCATATAAGTATCTTCATCAAGATAACCGTTGTTTACGCCCCAAAGAAGACCATAAGTAAAGAATGCAGTACCACTTGTCTCAGGACCCGGAGCATGTTCAGGGTCAAGCATCGAACGTGTCCAGTAACCTTCAGGCTGCTGAATCTGAGCGACAGTTTTCGCCATTCTTAAATATGTAGTTTTGAAATCTTCGAAATATTTGCAGTCTTTCGGCATATCCTGAAGAACCTTTGCAAGTCCTGCAAGAACCCATCCGTCACCGCGAGCCCAGAAATCTTTCTTTCCGTTAAGGCTCTTATGTTTTGGATAAACATATTTTCCGTCTCTGAAAAACAAACCTGTTTCTTCGTCATACATGATCTCTTTAGCGACATTCATATATTCGTTAAGTTTGTCAAGATACATTTCATTTCCTGTCAGATTATAAAGCTTAGTCATTACAGGCATAACCATATAAAGACCGTCAGCCCACCACCAGTAATCTTTAGTCTCAGTACTCATCTGATACTCCATTACCTCGATAGCTCTTGCTATTTTCTGATTGTCAGGATGGATATTGTGAAGATCGACATAAGTCTGAAAACAGATCTGCCAGTCTCCGAAAAGAACGAAATCATCGCTTTCTCCGTAAGAATATTTCCAGTTTGCTCTGTTGTCTGATTTTGCCCCTTTCCACTGGTTCCTTATAGCCCAGTTTTCAGAATATTTTCTGAATTCATCATTTCCGGTAATGAAATAAGCCTCCATATTTCCGGTATGATAAGCTGCGTTATCCCAGAAAGCGTTACCCGGGTTCTGATGATCCGCCTGCCATTTGTTGTTGACCTGCTCAATTACCTTTAATACATCCTCGCGTTTCCATACTTTCTGAGCATATCCGTTCAGTGCGAAACCGAATAATACTAAAAAAATAGATGAATTAGTTAGTAGTTTCTTCATACAAAAAATTAGTTTTCAGTTTTTTGATTTAGCAATATAAGCTGCCTGCTAATGATAATTGTTTATTGTGTTATTTAAGAGGGCATTCGATTTGTCCCGATCTTACACTACAAAGGAATCAAATAAAAACTAAAGATTCTGCTACGAAAATGTCATAAAAGGAGAATGTAACAAATATCGGAAAAATTTGAACGATATTCAGTGTTTAAAACGCTGCCTGACGGGTAAAAGCACCCTGAAAGGCCAAAATAAGTTCTTTAAGAAGATAAGTCCGGACAAATATTTTGATAAGAATAAATTATTTCATTTGCAAAATAAAGTCATATAAGTCAATGTGATCTCTGAAAACTATTTTAAATCATGTATAAAAAAATCCTTTATAACTATTCATCTATTGGTTTAATAAACGATGGTTATAAAGGATTATTACTTTGGATTAAACTTTTTCAGTTTCTTTATCTTTTTCAAGACTTGCCACATAATCTTTTGGCAAAACCCCGAATTCTTTTTTAAAGCTTGCTGTAAAATATTTCGGATCGCTGAAACCTACCGCATATGCAAGTTCTGAAATTCGTATATTCTTTTTCTCAATCAAAAGTGTACATGCCGCCTTAAGCCTGATATTTCTCATGAAAGCAGAAGTATTCATTCCGGTCAATGATTTCAGTTTTCTATAAAGAGTCGACTTAGTAACCGACATCTCTTCAATAAATCTGTTCTGATCGAAATCCGGATCATCAAGATGCTTATGCATGCAGTCGATAGCTTTCTGGATAAATGCTTCGTCGATACTTGTATAATCAAACTCTTTAGCCTTGAATTCCACTTTCTTTTTGAAATCTTTTGCATGAAACTCTTTCGATTTCATAAGATTCTTAATCTTGGCAAGAAGCACATTTACGTTAAATGGCTTTCCTATAAAGCCGTCGGCACCGATATTATATGCTTCAATTCTGTCATTTTCGCTGTTTTTGGCAGTAAGAAGGATAATCGGAATATGAGAAGTCTCAAGAGTAGCTTTCATTTTCCGTGTAAACTCTATTCCATCCATTTCAGGCATCATGACATCAGATACGATAAGTGAGATATCCTCATTGTTTATCATTTCAAGAGCTTCGATACCATTAGCGGCTGTCACAATTTTATATTCCAGTGACAGAATCCCGACCATAAGATTCTTAAGATCTTCATTATCCTCTACAATAAGAATTGTCTTTTTGTCGGTTTCCTCATTTTCGTCGGGATTTACATTCAGAGACTCATTCTTAAATGAATCCAGATTATTATCTGATATAAGGATTGAGTCATCGATTTCTTCAGGATTGAAAGCGTCTCTTGACACAGGAATTCTTACTATAAAGCATGCTCCCTTATCAGGTTCGCTTTCAACAAGTATAGTTCCTCCGTGAAGTTCTACAAGATTTTTGGTCAGTGAAAGTCCGATTCCGGTTCCCATAGTTTTATGTCGTCGGTGATCTCCTTCATAGAATCTCTCGAAAAGCTTATTCATTGACTCAGGAGTAAATCCTTTTCCGTTATCTTTTACCTTGATAATTGCTATGTTTCCGTCATTCTCAGATTCAAATATAACCTGTACCTTATTGCCGGTATCATTATACTTGGCAGCATTCGAAAGAAGATTATAAAGTATCTTATCAAGTTTGTCGATATCGAAATATGCATCAAGTCCTGAAATCTCGGAAATAAAAGTATAGCTTATATCTTTTTTCTTCAGTAGCGGAGAAATGCTTTCTACAGAACTTTTAATGAATGAGACGATATCTCCCCTGGAAACCTTAAGTTTAAGATTTCCAGAATCAGCTTTTCTGAATTCAAGAATCTGCTGAAGCAAACGTATAAGCCGATTCACATTATTCAGCATAACCTGATATTGCTTCTGATATTTAGGCTCTATAAGTTTCAGTTCATCAACAGATGCTGATATAATAGTAAGAGGAGTAAGCAGTTCATGGGTGATATTTGTAAAAAACATCAGTTTTGCCTGACTTATCTCTTCTGCATTGGCACTTTCTATCTCTTTAAGTTTTATTTCGTTTCTTAGTGCAATTCTGTTTCTGACAATCCTGAAAGTTATATAACACAGAATTATCATTGCCAAAAGATAAATTGAATAAGCCCACCATGTACGCCATGGTTTCGGTTCAATAACTATTGTAAGCTTTTTATCTCTCTCAGTCCATATACCATTTTGATTAGAAGCCATAAGACGGAACTTATATGCTCCTGCCGGAAGGTTATTATATGTAGCAGAATGCATACCGAAAGGTACATCCTGCCAGTCTTTGTCAAAACCTTCAAGTTTATAGCAATATTTATTCTTTTCGGCATTTACAAAACTTAAAGCGGCAAACTCTATATGGAAGTTATTCTTGTTGTGAGGAATGACAATCTCATCAGTGTATTCGGGTGAAAGCAGGGATATACGGTTTTTCTCTTTTGCTTCCATCTTATCCCAGTTCTTGCCAAGGAATTTGAAGTTTGTCACTTCGATAGGAGAGGAAAACACTTTTGCCTCTATCTGTTCAGGATAGAAAGACACATATCCGTTGTGAGTACCGAAGAACAACTCTCCGTCATCGCTTTTGAAACATGTGCTGTTGAATATATTATCTACAAGACCGTCGTAGATAGTAAAGATTCTGCAATTGGATTTTGAAAAATTATCTTCGTTTACAAGAAACTGTACAAGACCTATATTAGTACCCAGCCACAGGAATCCGTTACGATCTTCCTCAATACACGTTACAAAATCAGTCGGGAAATTCATGTAATCACTCATAGAGGCAAAGCGGTCATTCTTTTCATCATAAAATGATATGCCGCTTCCGTCTGTCCCTGCCCATAGTCTTTCTTTGGAGTCAAGGAAGAAATAGACAACTTTATTTGAACTTATCCCTTCATTTGAAATATTATATTTTCTGTACGGAGATTTTTCACCAAGAGCGAAATTCTCAACACAGAATACTCCGTGGCTTGAAGTCGCAGCCCACAGGCGGCCTTTTGAATCTAAAGAAAGAGAACTGAAAGTATAATTTACCATGTCCCAGTCTGCCACCGGATATAATTGTTTTTTATCCGGATAATATAGATAAAGGCCGAATTTTGTAGCAAACCAGTATTTTCCGTCCGGATCAACAAGTAAATCATATACACAGATCCATTCCATATCGGAATTGTTTACCGCATAAAGTTTTCTTATTTTCTTTCCTTTTCGGTCATATTCGAACACTCCCTGTCCGTGAGTTGAAAACCACAATGTATTACCATCTTTTGAAGATGTTATTTTATTTATTGTCGTATTAAGTGAAAGATTTTTGAAATCATCAATATCGGTATAAAAATTCTCCTTTCCGGTTTCACTGTTCTTACATCCAAGTCCGACGCTGCCAAGTCCGAACCACAGATCATTATTTTTGTCTTTATAAATGCTTCTTACCGAGTTGGAATAGAATTTTTCCTTATAGCTTTTCAGATAATCGTTGTTAAAAGCGGGACGATCGGTTTTTACAAAGTTTATTCCGCCTCCAAGCATACCAAGCCACATTACACCCTGTTTGTCTCTTATGATAGTATTTACCTCATTATAAGCAAGTGAATTGTTAGCTCCGTCAGGATTATAGTTCTTCACGGAATAACCTTCTTCCTTCTCTGTAATGATACTGAGGCCTCCGCGTGTTCCGACCCATATCGTATTATTGTTCTTATCTTCATTTATACAGTAAACCACATCATCAAGAAGAGAATTCGGATTACCTTTTTCAAACGGAAAAACGTCCCATCCTACAAATCTGCCATAAAGGTCATTTTTTACTTTATATACACCCTCTCCCCATGTTCCTATCCAGATATTCCCTCTGGCATCTTCAAAAATGGTATGAGCTGAGTTTCTTTTTCCAAGACGGGGAAAACCGTATATTCTTCCTGTGACGGGATCATATTTAACTACACCTTCCGACCATGAGCCGATCCAGATATATCCGTCAGTGTCTTCATACAGACCTTTTATGACATTCGGAATTATAGCATAGCCATCACTCATTCCTGAAAGAGTTTTACAGGAATCATCCTCCCAGCTATACTGAATAAGACCTCTGTCTGTGCCAATAAATATTTCGTTTCTGCGTGTAACGATGATAGAAGAGATCTGAATATTCTCAAATCTTTCATTTTCAACTTTATGTACAATGCCGGTTTTCTTATCAATACGGTTTAGTCCTTTATTGGTCCCTATCCATATATTGTCTTCCTTATCTTCGACTATACAGTTTATTGTATTATCGGTAAGAAGATCGGCGCTTTTATAGTCCGATTTGTATATTTTAGTTTCGTATCCGTCATATCTGAATACACCGTTAGAGGAACCTATCCATATAAATCCCTGATTATCGTTAAAAAGACATTTGATTTCTTTGGTAGGAAGAAAGTCAAGCTGCTGAAATGTTTCGAATTTAAAATCAGTTGCTGCAGCTGAAAGTATGAATATAAGATTGGTAATAAAAAGCAATGAAAGTTTTCTCATATTAAATAATGTGTTATTCAATAATAAATTTTATGACGTAATAACAGACCTTTATTAATACGCTTTTAATGTAAATCCATTATAAGGTTAATGTGCTGTATAATACACGAATGACAAAGTTATAGTTTTGAAATTAACTTTTAAAACCTTTTATTTCAAAAACCAATAATAAAACAAAAAAAGGATATAAAGATTATATCCTTTTTTAATATTTGGCTGAAATTATATTTTTTTCATTTTTGCTTTTACCGGATCCTTACTGATCACCTTCTTTATGTCTTTAAGTTTAACCTCTACCGGTCCGCTCATGAATTCCGGTATGTTGAATGACTTGTAGCAGTCGTGATAGAAATCAGGATCTTGCTGAGGAAGTACGAACGGTTTTCCCCATTTTCCGTCTTCTCCGAAATATGCTATATAAGGGCGTGTATAAGAACCGTCATCACGGCGTGAACTGAATATTATCCATCTTCCGTTCGACGACCAGCTATGATAACTTTCCACATCATTACTGTTAACGGTCTTCATGTCCACTTTCCGGCCTGTCTGAAGATCAATCATGTGAAGATCACTGCTTTTATGCCATATATGAAATACTCCGTAATCACCCTGGGTATAAAGAAGATATCTTCCGTCCGGAGAAACACGCGGGAATGTTGCGCTTTTCTGTTCCGCGCTTGCATGAACAACGACTTCCGGCTCTCCGAATTTATAATTTACCGTGTCAAAACTCATTCGGTAAATATCATAATGAAACTCTTTGAAACGATGTTTCAGGTCAAGTTTTATGTTTTCGTATTGCTGTTCAAACTTAGCTACGCAATAATAAAGCTCGGTTCCGCACGGCGACCAGTATGGATAAACTTCAAATTCAGGTGTCTTTTCAAATACAGGAATGACTTCATTTTTATCCGCATCGTAAAGAATCAGGTCAGACTCAGTATCAAAAACCTCAATTTTCTGAGTATTCTTAGTGTGAAATGACTGATTTGTATCATTTATGGAATACGCTATCAGATTTTTTGTAGGATGCCACGCCGGGTATACACCGCCTGAAACCATATCACCACATTTCATATCCACTTTTTTCAGATCTCCGTTCATACATATCACAGTCCCGCCTTTAAGCTGTCTTACATGAAACTGAAAAGTATTAGGATCATAATTCTGATAAGAATGGCAGTTTATACAGTTTGATTCATTATTTTCCTCCATTACTCTGTTGTAATAGATATAACTTTCATCAAATGTAGCAAGGTTTCGCTGTCTTATCGACAGATCCTCATATGATACATATGAGGGCTCTATCATTCTGTATGATATATACGGATCTATAGAGTGTTCGGAAACGAAAATAGAATCAGGTCGGAAATACTGCCATTCTCCATCTTTTTTTACAAAAAGCTCTTTGGCAATTGATTTTCCTTTGTTTCTTGAAAGAAATTCGCTCCATTTTTTATTTTCGAACATTATTTTTTCACCACTTCCAAGAAGTTCATCATCTCCGCATGAAAGACGGCAGATAAATTCCTCTCCTTCTTCAGTAAATTTGAAGTTAAGTGGTGCTATATTGTAAGGCACAGTCGGCATATAATATTTAGGGTAAACAGCAGCGAGTTTCCTTAACTTCTTATATTCCGAAGGTATTTCAATCTTTGTTTCGGCACAACCGAAAAGCATTATCAAAGATGAAAGGTATATGATATTTTTTATATGTTTCATTTAAAATAATCTGATAATGTGTAAATGATATCCGGCATCGTATTTCTTCCGGAACAGTTGATTAATATGTCTTGATATTATTTTCGAAGAAATAATAAAACCAGAATGTATCCGAAAATCTCTTCTCAAAATAAGGACGCATCACTTCTATGTCGTCAGTCTTAAACTGCTCGGTAAGTTTCATAAAAGAATCAAATCTTGTTTTGATAGCCGGAGATATGTTTAACGGAGCGGTATCTACTTTCTTTTCAAGATATTCATAAAGCACTGCAGCTTCCTGATAATGTTTCGGTAATTCTTTTTTATTCTGATAATAATAGAAACATCTCGGCCAGAACTTATCAATATCTTTAAGAATCATGGAGCTTACGAGTGAGACCTCAGAAAGCTCTACACTTCCTTTCGTAAGTTTTGAGAAATGATCCAGAAGATATACTTCGATCTTAGCTCCGTCTCCGTCAAGCGAGTCGTCAAACATATTAAGATGAAGCAATGGTTTGAATGATTCATCTTTTGCTATAAGCTCCGGTTCTTTGATAAACTGTTCGTAATTCTCCGCCCATTCTTTGTGAAAACGCGTTTTCTTAAGCGTTGCGATGTATTTGTTTGCCACGCGAAGTTCTCCGCTCATAATGGCACATTTTGTCATATACTTAAGATATTCCACACGGAACCCGTTTTCAACCGCATCTTCCATACACCATCTGTAACAGAAACAGAATTTACCCCAGTTATAATATACAGGACGGCTGCTTAGTGTTACAAGAGAAATATCTCGTGGAGCATTAGGCAGTCTCTGTCCTTCCGGATATGAATACATTCTGTTTCCCATATCGCTGGTGTGATAAAGACAGATATTTCTTAGAAGTACAAGTTTTCTTGTATGTTCGGATTTGAGATTTCTTATTTCAGAAAGAGCACCTTTCCAGTCCTGATTATCCATTGCTCTTTCTACTTTAATCTCCGTTACGAAAGCATCATCCTTATGTGAGAATACATAAATATATGAAAGCGAACAGATTAGGATCGCCGGTTTAAGTCTGTTCATCCAGACTCCCGTGATCGTTACCTTTTCATTGTTTTCTTTCGACTGGATGAAAAATCCGTAGATCATAAATGTCAGAAGAAGAAGAATATAAGGAGACCATAATATCAGTTCAGCTGAGTTAAAACGGAAATCAGGAAGAGGATACATCCAGGCTCGGGTCATGCTTATATTATAGCCGTAATGATAATATCCGAGAACTACCGCAATATATATCGCTATGGTTTTGGCAATATCGTTGAAAAGTCCGTAGTTGTCTTCCTTATCTGCAGCAAAAATGCATATGGAAATAAGGCCTCCGGCAAGAGAATACACTCCCGCAAGCGGATATGTAAGTACTGCCGCAACGGTTATCCATAACGGCCTGAATTCGTATTTTTTTATCATTGTGGAGCCTTTGCTGATTCCGAGCATGAAAATTACTCCCATAATCTGAGTGTAAAGCATGTCCGGCAGCTTTATGACATACATCATATAACCTATCTGAGTGATTGTCACAACAATGAAAGCGACAGGAATGAATGAAAATGCAAAAAAGCGTCCGTTAAGCCTGAAAGTGCTCACTGTAAGCCACTGTATGATAAGAAGCATACATATGAGAATAGCTATTCCCCATGACGGATTATAAAAAAACTGAGTAAGAAAAGTTCCCGCATAAAGAAGCAATCCACCCGGCTGGTCGATAAAGCTCTTAAAAAAATCAAATGAATTCAGAAAAAGAGAAAGCTCCTGAGCCTGATACAGAAAATCAAAATACTGATATCTTAACCAAAATGCGATGGACAGAATAAAAACGGACTCTAATACTAAATTGTAATAATCAATGTGTTTAAATCGTAGTGTATTTTTCATAAAAACCTATATTTCAGATATTGGCTTTCAAAAATAATAAAAATCAAAAAACTGCACACATAATAGCAACTTTAATCTTAAGTTAATGTTCTAATTCTGAAGAACTGAACTAATTTAAATTGTTGATTATGAAATATTTTTTAATTTTATCAACATTCTTGTTGATGCTCTCTTGCTCTACCGGAAAAAAAACAGTTGACAATACTTCAGCTAATCCTTATCCGACACCTCCGGAAAATCTTACACCTCAATACAGGGGAGGGGGAATAGGACCTGTCAATATCACTGCTTCTAACTTCTTTTTTAAAGGTGAATTACGTCAGACTGACGGAAAACTGACTCTTTTCGACTGCTTTACCGCTACAACAATTCCGATAGACAATAAATCAGGAATATATTCAGAGCTTTTCTCTAAATTTCAGAGTATGTATGCAGCTCCGGTTTTCGTAGCAATGAGAGGTTTCATTTCTCAGATGCAGGGTTCGAAAAATCAGCTTGTCGCATCATATCTTATAAATATGCATGAAGCGACATGTAATTCAGATGAGATCATAACAGGCAACTGGATAAGCAATTCGATGGGAACTTCTCCGGACGGAATAATAGTAATGATAAATAATGACTTTACTTTTATTCTGAATGTGAATCTTCCCGAAAAGAAACTTTCAATAAAAGGAACGTGGGCTATGCTTTCCGACTCATCGATATTCTTTTCATATCAGCAGGTTACGCAGTATTTTTCTCATACAGGTACTTTTGATGCTGCAAAATCGACAATAATCGTCCCTACCGATAAAGGCGCAATTTCATTGAAGAAACTTTAAGTATATTTTTTTAAGTGATTATTTAAAAAAGTCGTACGGTGACAATATTGCAACTGCCCGGTTGCAATATTGTCACCGTACAATTTTCATATTGTCATCGTTCGTATGTTATAAAGAGGTTAATTGAATATGTCGTAAACTACCTTATTATTTTTTTCAATAACTTTTATACCTTTATAAAAATTATATTCTCATAAACTTTCAAAAGCATAGATATACAGAATGAATGGGATTCGTATTGATAAAATAGATATACCGGCTGTCAAATCACTGAAAGGGGTAGAAAGCATTGGCAATGATTTCGCCGTACTTACCAATGTCAACAGTGTTCCTCTGTTTGAACATCCGACTAAGATGAATTGCATCTTTTTCGCTTTGTGTATTAACGGAACAATGGAGATAGGAATTAACCTGGAACAGTATACATTGCGTAAGAATCAGATAGTTGCAATTCAGGCTGATCAGATAGTTCAGCTTTTTAAGGTAAGTGATGATTTTGTCGGTCATTTTGTAATATTTACCAGAAAATTCCTTCAGGAAGCCCGTGTAGATATAGCAAAGGCATTTCCTATGATGTTTTTTCTGAAAGACAATCCTTGTGTTACTTTATCGGATGAGGATATGGAAAACTTCAGCGATTATGTATTGCTTCTGCAGAAAAAAATAAAAAACGATAATCAGGAATTCCGGAAAAATGTGATCCAGCATCTTCTTAATGCCATATTTTATGAGATGAATATGGTGTTTTCCGCAGAGATCCACAAGAATGATAAACCTAAGACAAGGCAGGAAGAGATTTTTGAAAAATTTATGGATGAAGTTAACGCTAACTTTATGAAAGAGCGTACTGTTTCTTTTTATGCGGACAGACTTTGTATGACTCCAAAATATCTCTCTTCAGCCATAAAAGAGGCTACAGGTCGTCTTGCGGGCGAGTGGATAGACCAAAGTGTCATACTTGAAGCTAAAAAGCTGCTTAAAAGTTCTGATCTTACCATACAACAGATATCACAGGAACTTAACTTCGCTAATCAGTCTTTTTTCGGAAAATACTTCAAACATCATACCGGATTATCACCTTCAGAATATAAGAAAGTGTAATACTATAAAAGTAAATGCCGCTATAACAATTATTCAGTTATAACGGCATTTATTTTTATTGTTAAATCTGTAAGATTTTCTTATAATTTATGCTGATAATGTTTTGCAAGTCCGCCTTCAGCAGTTTCTTTATAAAGACTTGGCAGATCATGACCTGTCTGACGCATCACTTCCACTACTTTATCAAAACTTACGCGGTGACGGCCGTCTGTGAACGTAGAATATATATTACAGTCAAGAGCTCTGGCTGCCGCATAGGCATTACGTTCGATACAAGGAATCTGAACCAGTCCGCAAACAGGGTCGCATGTAAGACCAAGGTGATGTTCTAGACCCATTTCAGCGGCGTATTCGATCTGACCTACAGTTCCTCCGAAAAGCTGTGTCGCTGCTCCTGCCGCCATAGCGCAGGCAACACCGATTTCTCCCTGGCATCCTACTTCCGCTCCGGATACAGAGGCATTTTCTTTAACTATTGTTCCGATCAGTCCGGCTGTTGCAAGTGCTCTCAATATACGAGCGTCGCTGAAGCCACGTGTCTTTTTAAGATAATAAAGCACACCAGGCACAACACCGCAGGAACCGCATGTCGGAGCTGTTACGATTTCACCGCCCCCGGCATTTTCTTCAGAACAGGCAAGTGCATATGCATAAAGCATACCGCGGTTTTTCATACTGTCTTTATATCCGTTTGCGCGGATAAGATAATCGGAAGCTTTTCTTCTAAGTCCAAGTCCTCCCGGCAGCACGCCTTCAGTCTCAAGGCCTTTCTCAACGGCAGCTTCCATCACTTTCCATACCTTTTCAAGGTATTCCCATATCTGATGACCTTCATTCTTTTCTACATATTCCCAGTAACTGCATCCGTGAGCTTCGCACCATGCCTGAATTTCAGCCATAGTCCTTAAAGGGTATGCAGATTGTTTTTCTTTCATATCCTCTTCAGGAGAAGCAAGAGCACCACCGCCGATACTATAGATCTCATATTCTCCGATTTTTTTACCTTCAGCATCAAAAGCTTCGAACTTCATGCCGTTAGGATGGTATGGAAGAAAAATTTTGGGTTCCCAGATTATTTCTACCGGAGCAACCGGTGAAAGAACATCGAGAATGGCAACATCGGTAAGGTGTCCTTTTCCCGTTGCGGCAAGACTTCCGTAAAGTGTTATTACAAATTTTGCGGGATTGTCAACTTGTAAAAGAAATCTTTCTGCAGCAAATTTCGGCCCCATCGTGTGGCTACTCGATGGTCCTCTCCCTATTCGGAATATTTCTCTGATAGAATCCATTTTTAATTTTTCTAGGTTTAAGTAAAAAAGCATAAGAGGTTATTTTTAATATTTCTCAATAATAAAAATCCCTGCCACGAAAATAACAATAGTTAGGCTTCTAAACTATATATTTGCAGCAAATTATTTTCGGATTATGAAACAATATCTTGAGCTTTTAGAAAGAGTAAAGACAGAAGGGGTAAAAAAAGAAGATCGTACCGGTACAGGCACGATAAGTGTGTTCGGACATCAGATGAGATTTGATATGAAAGAGGGGTTTCCTATGGTTACGACAAAGAAACTTCATCTTAAATCTATCATCTATGAACTGCTGTGGTTTCTTAAAGGCGATACCAATGTAAGATATCTTCAGGATCACGGAGTAAGAATCTGGAATGAATGGGCTGATGCCGACGGTGATCTTGGTCATATTTACGGTTATCAGTGGCGTTCATGGCCTGACTATAACGGAGGACATATTGATCAGATATCCGAGGTTATAGAAACAATCAAAAATAATCCTGACTCAAGAAGAATGATAGTGAGCGCATGGAACGTGGCAGATATTCCGAATATGAATCTTCCTCCGTGTCATGCTTTCTTTCAGTTTTACGTCGCTGATGGTAAACTGAGTCTTCAGCTGTATCAGCGAAGTGCAGATATATTCCTTGGCGTGCCTTTCAATATTGCTTCTTATGCTTTGCTTCTTCTTATGGTGGCAAAAGTTACAGGACTTGAAGCAGGAGAGTTTATTCATACTCTCGGAGATGCCCATATTTATACCAATCATCTTGAACAGGTCGATCTTCAGTTGTCCAGAGAACCGAAGAAACTTCCCCGCATGATTATCAACCGTGACGTCGATTCAATCTTTGATTTCGATTTTGATGATTTTACGCTTGAGGGATATGAATCGCATCCTCATATAAAAGGAGTTGTGTCTGTTTAATTAATAATCAAAACTAAAAATATTCGTAAATGAAAATATCTGTCATCGTTGTTGTTGATCAGAACGGAGCTATAGGCCTTAATAACGGTCTGCTTTGTCATCTGCCTGCCGATTTGAAACATTTTAAAGAAAAAACAACGGGTAAGACTATTATTATGGGTCGTAAGACTTATGAATCTCTTCCTTCGGGAGCTCTGCCTAACAGAGAGAATATCGTTCTTACCTCAAATTCCGATGCTTCTTACGGTAATGTAAAATGTTTTGATTCTCTGGAGAAGATATTTGAATATTGTAAAGATAAAGAAGAGGTCTTTATTATAGGTGGAGGAGGTGTTTACGAACAGACTTTCCCATATGCCGACAAACTTTATCTTACAATTATTAACCATAAATTTCCTAAAGCAGATACATATTTTCCATCGGTAAATCCAGTTGAATGGATTGAAACCGACAGAAAGGACTTTAATGCTGATGAAAGAAATAAATTTGATTTTTCTTTTGTCGAACTTGAACGAAAAAAAGTATAATAGCCATATTTACAGATTTTTATTCCGGAATACACCTTAAGTCTTATTATAACATCATATACCGGAATCAGATTTTATTATAACTATTTAGTGAATTGTAATATAAAATTAAGACATAATTGGTCTATAATATGACTTTTATTATGTCTTGTCAGTTATATTTGCGATATATAGGATTTATATAAAACACATTAAGAATTATTAATTTTCACCATGAGAAATTTTACACTATTGTTTTTCCTGCTTATTGGTATTTTCTCAGTTAAAGCGCAGACTCAGGCGCCTACCGTTACTTACGGAAAACTGACGAATACCGACAGAGTCATTACCGAACCTTTGCATATCACGCTGACAAACGCTACAAATCCGCTTGAAAACAGTACCGTGGATCTTTGCAATGATGATGCATATCTTTATTTCATAAATATGCGTCCTAATGCGGTATATGAATCTTATCAGAAAAAAATTCTTATTAACGGAGAATCACTTAAACCGGATGTTAACTGTCGTCTTGTTGTATATCGTCAGGGAACAGCCGTAATACCTCATTCTCCCTCTTATCAGCCTCTTGAGATATTTACTGAAAAGAAATATAAAGGAGAAAGCAGCAAATATGAACCACATACTTTTCATTCGGAACTGGGTGATATGAACCGCAGAATGCGTTCTTTTCATCTGAAAAAAGGATATATGGCAACGTTTGCCACAGCTTCCGACTGTTCGGATTACAGTCGCGTTTTTATTGCCGATAAAGAAGACCTGTGGGTTGAATCTCTTCCTGATATCCTTGATCAGGGTGTTGCCTTTATCCGCGTAATGCCGTGGAGCTGGCCTTCAAAGAAAGGCTGGTGTCAGACTGGAAGCGCAGCTATCAAAGGTGGAAATCAGATGGAATGTACATGGTTTTACAACTGGGACGCTCAGAGTACGAGAGATTATAATATGGAATATGTTCCGGAGAAATGGAGCACTTCATGGCCGTCATTTTCAACTATAAAAAGTCAGAAAAACGTTTCTCATCTTATCGGTTATAATGAACCGGATCATACGGAGCAGTCGGATGTTTCAGTTGATGCTGCTGTAGCGCAATGGCCTGAACTTATGAAAACAGGACTTCGTCTGGGAGCACCAGCAACAACAGATTTCAGCTGGCTTTATGATTTTATGAATAAATGTAAGGCAAATAATTACAGGGTTGATTATGTGGTGATTCATGCTTACTGGGAATCGCTTACGCCACAACAATGGTATTCTAAACTTAAAGAAGTACACGACAAAACAGGTTGTGCAATATGGATAAAAGAATGGAACAACGGTGCTAACTGGACAAATGAATGGTGGCCTGACGGATGGGCTGAGGCTTACGCGAAACAGAAAAGCGAGCTGACAGAGATTCTTAACGTGATGGATACTGCTCATTTTGTTGAAAGATATTCCATATATAACTGGGTAGGATGGAAGCGAATGGTGATTGATGACTCCGGAAAGAATACTCCTGCCGGCGATCTTTACAGAGATAATAAACCTACTTTCGCATATAACAAAACCAATGAAGTCGTTCCGACATGGAGCAACAAATCTCTTACAATAAATGAAACGGTTCTTTCAGGAGATTCAGCAGTTTCCGTTTCATGGAATAATAGAAACGGAGGTCTTGTTGATGAGTTTATAGTTCTTAGAAATGACAACGGTACCGGATTTAAGGAAGTAGCGAGGCTTCCGCGTTATATGGAAAGTTATATCGATGTGGAAGGAACATCGGTGCCAGGATATTCTACATATAAGATTCAGTCGGTTATGAGAACCGGCTCAACACTTTCAACTGGTGAGGTGACAGCTTATAAGAGCAGTGGTTATCAGGGTGTACAGTATCTGAATTATGCATTGAAAGATTCTGATCCTAAGAATGTCACTTTTCTTTCTAAGTTTGAAGAAGCACCGGGAGTGATACTTGGGGTGAAATCTTATAATAACGGACAATCTCTTCCTTTGACTTCAAAAGTTAAGGAGATCACATCTACCGGAGTTACTTATTGTCTGGAACCATGGGAATATCTGAATAAGACTGTTTTTACAAAATCGGAAGATCTGCCTTTGCTGGCTCTTGAAAAAGGAGCATATGACTTCGGTGGCCTTAAAGCAGAATGCGGAGATGCAAGTTATCTTAATGCCAACTGGTCAACAGTAAAGTTTAAAACTCCATTTGATGAGGTACCTGCAGTATTTGCTACCGTAAATTCTAATAAGACAAGTGCGCCTGTATCTGTAGTGATAAGAAATGTTACAACGGAAGGTTTTGAAATAGCTCTTAAAAAAGAACTCGGAACATCATCCTCCGTAACACGTCAGAACATATCATATTTGGCCATAACTCCTGGTGTGGGAAGAATCGGAAAGAATGTGATCAATGTTGGTATTACAGATAATAATATCGGCAGCGTGTCAAATACTCAGATGATTCTGTTTAATTCTGCATTTGTAAATCCTTATATTTTCGCAAATACACAGACATATAGCGATGAAATAACTTCTACATTGAGGTACGGTTCTTTATCTTCCTCACAGGTGAAGATATTCCGTCATCGTGAAGCGTCATCTTCTTCCGATGTATCGGATATGCAGAAAGAGTCTGTGGCATGGATGGTTCTTGAAACCGATGATATGGCGATAGTAAACTCTGTAGAAAAGACAGAAAAACCGGGTATATCTGTATCACCTACGGTTGTTACTGATTTTGTATCAGTCAGAGGTCTTGATGAGTCAAAAATCAATACGGTTACTGTTTATGACAGTTTCGGAAGAATATTGATGTCGTCTGTCTTGTCCGGAGATAATATCGATCTTTCTTCTTTAACGACGGGGGTGTATTATCTTAAAGTCAATAATTCAGAGACTGTTATGTTGTTTAAAAAATAAACTGTAAATTATTAATTGTATGTTATTTACCCATATTTCTTTATTACGGAAATATATTTATCACGTAAAAAAATATAATTAAGACAGACAATTAATATTTTTGTTTTCAAATATTTAAGCCTTTTGTATATTTGTGTTTAAGAGAATACATTATGTACAAAAGGCTTTTTTATAAAAGCATTTAAAAGACACATTTTACTAATACCGCTTTATTAACAATGCAGACTGTCATAGAAAAAAGGAAAAAATCAATTTTCCCGGTAAAAGATGATTTTAAAAGTGTTGATGAATATCAGATGATTTTCCATGCTGCTAAATCTCCTTATTTTGAGATGCAGCTTGATGATATCATCCGACAGTACAATATTTTTTTAAAATCTTTACCACAAAACTGTAAACCGGTTTTTAAAAGATATTTTTTAAGTGATGCTTCCAATCAGGAAAAACTTATAGCAGAAAAGGAAAATAATACTGAATGTGCAGTTTCTATTGTACAGCAGCCTCCTCTTGACGGAACAAAAGTCGCTTTATGGGTATGGTTTCAAAGTGAAGTCGATATTAAAAAAGATGGAGATCTTTGGATAATTGCTCATAACGGTTACAGACATTTATGGAATGCTTCAGCTAAGGTAACAGAAGGTGATTCGGAATCTCAATGTGATATGCTTTTCCGTAGTTATCAGGAAAGCCTGAAAAAGGAGAATTGTTCTGTTGAAAAGAACTGTATACGTACATGGATATATGTACAGAATGTCGATGTCAATTATAAAGGCGTCGTAGAGGGAAGAAAGACATTTTTTAATGAGATAAACCTTACCGAAAAAACCCATTATATAGCAAGTACCGGTATTGAAGGCCGTTGTGCAGATCATAATTCACTTATGCTTCTTGATTCCTATTCTGTTGAAGGGCTTTATGAAAAACAGATTCAGCATCTTTATGCTCCTGAATATCTTAATCCGACTCATGAATATGGTGTGACATTTGAGCGTGGTACTGCTGTGCATTATGGTGACCGCTCACATCTGTTCATATCCGGAACTGCAAGTATCAATAATAAGGGAGATGTGGTTTATCCCGGAGATATCGTAAAACAGATAATAAGAACATGGGATAATGTAGAAGCTCTTCTGAATGAAGCAGACTGTACATTCGATGATTTCGCTTCTGTCATAGTCTATCTTCGTGATGCCGCGGATTATGAAGTTGCCCGAAAGATGTTTGAGGGAAAAATGAAAAATATACCTTATGTGATTGTCCTTGCTCCTGTGTGCCGTCCGGGATGGCTTATTGAAATGGAAGGGATAGCTATAAGAAAAAATGACAATCCGGGTTTCCGTAAATATTAATCGGATCTGAATTATATTTCAAATCTGTTTTTACATGTAATATTTCAGCGTTTCCGAAAATATAAATCGGATTTGAATCGTTCTCAGACTAAATTGAATTAATAACAGACAGGAAATAATCCTGCTTTTATAATTTAGCAAACTGATAAGTCATTTAACGGCTGACTGAAAATACATTAAACAATCAATATATATTAATCAATAGAATATTATAAAACACATATTACAGAATCATTAATACACAGAATTTATATGATAAAAAAAATACTTTTTCTTTTTGTTTTTGCTGTGGCGTTTTGCTCTTTAGTCAGCGCACAGGGAAACAAAAGTCTTCTTATCACAAAAAATAGCGGAGAAATACAGCAGGTTGCTATAGATCTTAACAGTAAGATCACTTTTGAGAAGAAATCTATGCTTGTTAATAATACAAACGGAGAAACTCCATTTATTACAACTGAGATACAGTCGGTAAAAATTACTGATGATTCACCGATTCTTAACGGAATTGAGAATAATCATATCGGTAGTGAACTTAAAATCTTTTATAATACATCTGATAAGAATATTTATATAAGCGGCATTTCTACAGAAATAGCTACTGCTTATATTTTTAATATAACAGGAAGTCTTATAATGAAAAAAGAAATATCTGATAACGGCAGAATAGATCTTAACACATTAACACGAGGAATATATATAATTAAAGTAGAAGATAACGTAACGAAATTTAATAAGCAATGAGAAAGATTTTAACGTCACTTATATTGTGCGGAAGTATTTCCGGATTATTCTCACAGGATGCTATTAATATATACAAAAGCGATAATACTGTAATGACAACAATGATTGCAGATGTCGACAGCATTTCTTTTGATATTAACTCTGTAAAAGAGAATCTGCGCCTTCACAGAAAAGGTGTGGATCTTTTTGCGATTTCTGTTGAGAACATAGACAGTATAGCATTCCGTTCGGTAGAACTTACACTGCCATATATCAAATCACTGAATACATATTACAGACTGCCATCAAACGGACTGAGATTATTCGGAGAGATCATTTCAGAAGGTGCGGATGCAGTTATTTCACGCGGTTTCTGCTGGAATACAGAATCCGATCCGACAATTTCTGATAATACAGTTGAAGAGGAAGCCGGTGATCGCGGAATTTACTCCGGTGATATTACTGACCTTGAGGCCGGAACATATTATATAAGAGCGTTCGCTAAAAACAAAGCAGGTATTTCTTACGGTGATGCAGTAACATGTGTTGTTGACGGAACTTATAATTCTTTGTTGGTAACCGATGAAATTGAGGAAGAATCAATAGGTATAAAAACCTGTACTGTCTCCGGAACTCTTATAGAGCGCGGATCTCCTGTGAGCAGAAATGTAGGTGTTTGCTATGCTCTTCATTCTGAACCAACGGTTTTTGATAACGCTGTAAAACGTTCGACAAATACTCCTTCAGGTTATTTTACTTGTAACCTTACCGATCTTGAGATGGGAGAGACTTATTATGTAAGATCCTACGCAATAAACAGTAATGAAACAGATACTGTCTATGGAAATCTTGTAGCTTTCCAAACACAGGTTGCCACTCTTGCTACTCTTGAAACATCTAATGTTTCAATCTTTGCAAAGAAGGGTGCGATAGTTTGCGGAAGAATAGCTGACAATGGAAATGATGAGATCGAAGAATGGGGCGTTTGTTATTCAACTTCTATTCTGCCTACTACTGAAGATAATAAAGTTCTGGCTTCAAAAGCGACGAAAGCTATATCTTCTACAGGTGAGTTCGGAGTCTTCCTTGATAATCTGGAAGCAGGTACACGTTATTATGTAAGAACTTATGCTAAAAATAATGCAGGTATCGCTTATGGCCCGCAGAGAACTTTTAATACGGTAGGTAAGAATGTTGTCAAGATGACTTATTATGTTGACAAAGCTGCCAATCCTACGGAGGATCAGCTTGATGCTTATGCATGTATGACGGAGGCACTTGATTCTGCTATGTATTATTATAACAATTACTATAACTATTCAGGAGGAACAAAATCTCTTTGGTGCTATTATAGTCCGGGAATTCCGACTGCTCAGGCATCATGTGACGGAGCTATCGGGTACGGTTCGAACAGAAGTTATATGTGGGTAGGAACGACAATGCATGAAATAGCTCATGCTTTAGGTTCCGGAACTCAGTGGACATGGACTTCTAACCTTCTTGTAAATGGTGTTTATCAGAAAAAGAATGCAGAAATTGTTGTACGTGTATTTAATGATGACTGGGTCACAACTCCGATCCTGAAAGGTGATGGATGGCATTTCTGGCCGGGTGGTATAAACTACAGAAATGAAGTTACACGAGGCGAGAAAGATCTTAAAATGCATGCTCTTATGCTTACTGCAATGCGACTTGACGGTCTTCAGGACTGTTAATCAATATACAGATTAAAATAGTCATGAATTATTCATTAAAGAGTAATTCATGACTATTTTTTATTTATAATGTCACTATTAAACGACTAACTGTTCGGTCGGAACCTTTGAGTTTGAAAATTATTT
>CAMTON010000035.1 GCA_947074105.1 uncultured Bacteroidales bacterium | reverse complement strand
ATAAACAAACCCGTCACCAAAACTTATTAAGTTTCTGCAACGGGTTGTCTGCGTATGAAAAATTGAAGATTTAAACAATCTCGGGTTGCGGATTGGAAATATTTTTTGCCTCTTCCGCCGACATCTCATAATGATAGAAAGTCTTAAAAAACTCACGGCTTACCTCAACTATATCTATATTCACCACTTCAGGATACAAAAGATTTGAGAGCCATAAATATCCTATAAGGCGATTCATTCCGGGTGGACGGTCTATCCATCCGAATGGCCTCCACGGCACCTGATAAACGTTATTTGATTTCACGGCATCAAGATTGCACCATAAATCACTCCCTTTTATCTCTTTATATGAACTCATTGAGTCGAAATTACCCGACCATACGAGTATATATTCAGGATTCCACGCATAAATCTGTTCAAGCGATACATTGCTCATTCCTTTGCCCGGAAGAACTTCCACCGATTCTGCTATATTTACTCCTCCGCAAAGGTCAATAAGCAAAGAGTGTATAGAACCCTGCGGATCTGTGGCCAGTCCGTTCATCCCTTCGGCATAATAGATTCGTTTCTTATCCTTATCATCTATTTCTGAAACTTTCCCCTGTATAGGATCTATATTCCGTTCTATAAATTCAACGACTTTTTCCGATTGCTCCTCACGTCCGAGAAGCTCTCCCATTTTTTTCATTATTGCCTTATAGTTATGAATATCCATATCCATAAGAACAACCGGTATATTTAGTTTCTGTTGAAGGTTTTCGGCTTTTTCTATAACATCGGGAGTCAGCTTCTGAGACCACAGGATAATATCGGGACTCAGAGCCACCATCTCTTCATGGGATCCCTGCTCGATTACATATGGCTTGTCTTCATAAAAAGATTTCTTCAGAAAATGTTTTTCGGTATCACTGTAACGGAAACCTACATTCACATTTCTTACTGTATCAAGACTGTAAAACATCAGAGTAGAATGTCTGTCTATGAAAATCTTCTCCAGCTCGGCAGGAATTTCAACATCCCTGCCTGCCATATCCGTAAATATTCTGATTTCCGGATTATCAGATCTTACTCCCCTATTATTGCTTACACAAGATGAAAAAGCAAGACATCCGATAAGGAAAATAAGTATATGTTTTTTTATCGTCATAATCAGATATTAAATACTAAGTTCGTATAAAAAGAGCTTCCTTCTCTGGGATAATTCTTCACTATGCTATAGTTTTTGTCGCTAAGGTTTTTACCACCTATCTCTATATTGATATTTTTTGTCACTTTACATGAAATCTTAGCATTGAAGATTGTAAAGCCCGGCAATGTCTCACCGTCACTTGTCACATATCTTTTTGAATTAGACTCCATATCGGCATATATTGATATAGGATAGAACGGTAATGTATATTTTGCATAAGCCACAACTTTCTGATCTGGTACACCTACATATTTGATATCTTTATCATACTTGTTTTCCCTGTGAATAAAACTGTAATTTCCACCTATAGTGAAAGACTTTACAGGAGAATATCCAAGTGACACTTCATAACCCTGGAATATCGCTTTTCCTACATTTACATTAAGATATACCGGATCACCATTGTCCTGAACACCTACGGTTTCTCTGTAGATCGCATCCTTCAGTTCATTTCTAAACACGGAAACACTATACTGAAAAACTCCGTAAACATCACCTTCCATTGTTATGTCATAGATATTACCTGTTTCAGATTTAAGATCAGGATTAGGCATCTGAGATCCGAACTTACTTGAATAGCGGTCTTTCTGTGATGCGAAATGTGTCTTCCTTCCTGCTGAAGCAGAAAGATGATGATCTTTCACATATTCGTATTTTATACCTAACTGGTAGTTGAAGGCATCATCAGTACCGGTAGGGAAATCATAAAGTACATTTTTATCCCCTGTAAGATAATGCGTACCATATTCCTGTGCTTTTATATTACTTCTGTAATTATAATTGGCACCGGCGATAACCTGAAGATCTTTTGTTATATCATAAGCATCTTCCACTCCTATCGATAAGGTATTGTCACGGTAATTCTGCCATGGTTCTCCCTGAACAAAAGTCTGGCCTGTTATTTCATTAGCCTTTATATCACCGTTTTTCTCTCTGTGTGAGTCATATTTCTCATGGAAAGCGAAACGAAGACTGTTGTTTTTAAGAAAATCAGACTCAAGAACTAAAGAGCCTCCGGTAGAGTAATCATCATATATACTGTGAAATGCCTTTTTGGTATTCTGCAAAGTATATGTATCGTCATCATACTGATCCATCACATTATAATAATTATCATAGAAAGCAGTAAGATTCATTTTAAGATGAGTGAAAAGCTTTGTTGTAGATTTATAATAAACGCTGTATTTATTATAATCAGGATAATCGCGATACTGACCTCCGGATACTGACGGAGAAATCTGTTTATTCGATTTCTGATAAATTACATTCACCGAATATTCATCAGTAGCATTAGGTGTAAATCCGAACTTACCGCTTGCTTTTATATCACGGAAAGCAGAACGGTTGCGCAATGTTCCGTTTTCAGCATCAGTTACGACGAAATCTTTCGACATCGTATTATACTTATTATCGATATAAGTAAAGCTGCCCATCACATAATATTTTTCCTGAGCCGAACCGATATTCAGGGCTCCGCTGTAAGCTCCAAGTTCATTTCGGCCATATTTGGTACCTATCATACCATCTGCTTCAAACTTCTCAACAGGTTTTCTTGATACAATATTTATAGCTCCGCCAAGTGTATTGGCTCCGTAAAGAGTAGAAGTAAAACCTTTGCTTACCTGAATCTTTGAGAAATCAAAAGTCGTAAAACGAGATATATCGACATTTCCGTCATAAGGGACATAGATAGGAATTCCGTCATAAAATATAGGAACCTGCAGCATGCTGAAACCTCTCAGATAGAGAGCTCCTTCATTTCTTGCTCCCGCTTCCGAAACTGTAAGTCCGGGCAGCAGATTTACGGCTTCAGTAAGATTGGTTCTGTTCATATCTTTTATCTGAGTCATCGAGATGTTTGATGCCTGTGACGATGTTACCTTTGACGCTACAACATTTATATTACCAAGACTATAAACCTTTAGTGAATCTGATTCAAACTGTGCATTTACATTCGCTAAAGCAAATAATGCACTACTCATAATAGTCAATCTCTTTTTCATAATGTAATAATTAATAGGTTATTTACTTAGTTAGATTTTCTTATGTCACAACCCGACATTATTTATTGACAGTTCTTAATTTCGGCCTGTCTCATTCTTATTGACATGCTGGCCTATAAAAAATACAAAAGGAGCAAACAACTCTTTTTTCTCTATCACATCAAACACTGTATCTATCGTACAGATAGCGCATTTCTGCCCTTTAAGCGAAACATTGGCTGTTATCGCTACCGGCATTTCGCCGCTGATACCCTCTTCTTTAAAGACGTTGAAGATGTTTTTAAGATTATCATAAGCCATATAAAGTGCAAGCGTTGTTCCGTTACGAAACATATGGGCGATATCCCTGAAATGCCTGTAATCATCTTTGATATCATCGCCGATCGCATAAATGATACTGTTGCTTTCATATTTCTCTGTTATTGGTATTGAAAATATATTACTGGCCGCGCATGCAGCTGTCAGCCCCGGAATCACCTCTATCTCTACACCCATCTCTGAAAGACGTCTGCTGTCAATCCCTCCGCCGTTAAACATCATTGCATCTCCGGCCTTAATTCTTACTACTTTTTTCCCTTCAAAATAAAGATCTCTGGCCACCTCAAGTATATCTTCCGTCACCGGTCCGTTTTCAGGATGACGGTTTATATATTTCACAGTGGCATTTTCGCCCGCTTCTTTAAGCACAAAAGTTGCCGGAAGGCAGTCATAAAGGATGTAATCGGCATCTTTCATTCTTTTCTGAGCCTTTACGGTCAGCAGTTCCGGATCTCCGGGACCCGTACCGATCATCGAAACGGGATAAAGGGTTTTCTTAGAATCTTCCATAACACAGTATTTTTTAAAACATTACTAAATAGTCGGTACACATACCTTTCTTTTATGATAACTTCTGCTAAATTCATCGATAAGAATATCTACACCATATATTCTTTTAAGAAGTGATTCAGTCACATTACTGCAGTCTCCGATATTGACTATTTTATTTGAGTCGACAATAAGTGCCTGTGCATCGCACATAAAAGCATGATCGGGAGAATGCGTCGACATTATTATTCCTAGTGATTTATCCTGAAGATCACGCACCTGTTTGATGATCTTTATCTGATTGCCGAAATCAAGACTCGATGTAGGTTCATCCATCACGATGAATGAAGCCTGCTGAGCCAGTGCTCTGGCTACTATGACAAGTTTCTGTTCTCCGCCGCTCAGTGAGTTGAACTGTCGGTCTTTCATATGCCATATCTTCATTTGCTTCAATGCCTCTTCGGCAATATCTTTATCTTTTTTCGTAGGTGAGCCGAACATATTGATATGAACCGATCTTCCCAGAAGTACAACTTCCATTACTGTAAATGAGAAAGAGAAAGAATGGACCTGAGGCACATAAGATATTATTGAAGAGAATTTCCTTCTGTTCCAGTTTGAGACATCTATATCATCAAGAAAGATATTACCTGAGATCAGAGGAAGCATACCAAGAAGCGACTTAAAGAAAGTGGTCTTTCCCGCTCCGTTCTTTCCCAATACGCAAAGTATCGAACCCGTGTCGATCTCTATATTAACATCTGTCAGTATCGGTTTCTTATCATAACCCATAACACCGTTTTCAATCCTGAATTTCATATCGTCACTCCTCTCCGGTTTATTTATTTTATACTTTAATTAAAAATCACGTTTCCTTTTGGAAAGGAAGAACAGAAACAAAGGCGAACCTATTATCGCAGTGATTATTCCTATCGGTATCTCAAGACTTGACGCAGTCCTTGATATATTGTCTATCCACAAAAGGAAAAGCGAACCTGTCAGAAAAGAAAAAGGCATAAGGATTCTGTTGTCTGATCCGATAAGGAAACGGCAGAAATGAGGAATTATAAGTCCTACCCATCCGATCAGTCCCGTAAGCGAAACTATTGATGCAGTAATAAGAGTAGAACAGAATATGGTTATAATCCTTATTGTATTCGGTTTTATTCCGAGACTGAAAGCCTCATCTTCATTAAGCGACAATACATTAAGTTTCCATGAAATAAGGACCAACGGGATTGTTCCTGTCAGTACGACAGGCAGAATGCCTTTGATATTCTGGGCAGTTACACCGTTAAAAGAACCCATCATCCAGAATGTGATGGCAGGAAGTTTGGAATCCGGATCGGCTACATATTTAAGAAGAGAGATCACTGAGCCAAACAGTGAACTTATCACTATTCCGGCAAGTATCAGCATAAGAACCTGATCATTCACTCTTTTCAATACCCGGCTTATAAGAAATGTGGCTGTAACGGCAACAAGTCCGAACACAAAACTCATTATCTGAATTCCGAAACTGCTCATCGACATAAGTATCGCTATTGCAGCTCCGCATGCCGCTCCGGAAGAAACTCCGAGAATATCCGGGCTGACCATCGGATTGCGGAACACTGCCTGATATGCACATCCCGAAATCGTCAGGACTCCTCCGGCAAGCAATGCCATAATGATTCTCGGCATCCTGATATTGAATAATATCGTTGAGATAAAAGGAGACTCATACGTTGTGAATATCTCTTTCATAATCTCAGAAGGTGTCACATTATACCGGCCGATACACAACGAAAATATCACCGATAAAACCAGAATACTTATTATTCCGATATAGCAGATCACAGTATATGAACTTTTAAATGTCTGCGACAGCACCTTTCTCTTATATATTACATCTATTACTTTCATTATACTTTTTTGGGATAACGGTATTTATAAATCTCTTTATTATTTCATTATTCCAAAACCGTACCAAAAACACAAAACACTTATTATCAAATACTTATTACCGGACATTGTTTTTCATTCCTACTTTTAGGTAAGTATTAACATTATAATATTTCTTTTTTGTAGATATAAATTGAGGCCTTTAGATTTCTTTTTACAAAATCAGAAAGCAAGATTTTAAGATTTACAACTGACAGGAATTCCGGGCATCCTGAAAAAAGACGTCCACTGACAATATTACAACTGCGCAGTTGCGATATTGTCAGTGGACACTTGCGATATGACAACCGTACGACTTTTTTGAAATATCCCGTGAAATAATAAATCTTACCCTTACCAATCTGTAATGTCTTCCGGCGTATATCGGGAACTGAAGATGATCAGTACAGATGAATACCGGGTATAAAAAAAGAAATCCCCTTAACCATTACAGTTAAGAGGATAATCTTATTGAATATAGAAAAATTAATGTTTTCTTTTTTAATCTCCGGTTTCTTAGAATACTCCAAGATAAGCTGAAGAGCTGTCAAGAGTTTCGATAGAAGCTCCGATTGTGAAACCGTCAGCACTTGTGCTGGAAGGATCCATTTTGTAGATATAACCGCTTCCGCCCATTGGTGCGATAGCCATATAGAATAAGCCGTCTTCTCCAAGAACACCGTTCTGATACTGTGCCAGCCACAGGTTCTCAGGAAGGTTAAGACGAACCGCAGTCTTGTTGTAAAGATCTACACGAGCAACACCCCACGCTGCAACAACGTTAGTTCCAGTTGCAAGTTCTGCATCGTAGAAAGGGATATATCCGATACCGTTGCCTACATAGAACCATCCGTTAGCTCCCACACTGTTCATTCCAAGAGCTGAAGAAAGATCGAAGTCATAAGAGTTGTCATAATCTTCATTTGTGATTTTAAGAAACTTAGTCGGAGCCGCAGAGCAGATCTGATAGATATCTCCTTTTTCATCAGCATGACCTACAGGAGTACGATAGCCCTGAGTCGAACCTTTAGCAAGAGTTGAAGTGATCACTTTAGGATTCTCAAGAGAAGGGAAATCAACAACAAGAGCACAAGAGCTGTAATCTGATGTCGATACGTTAGCGTTCGTGTCAGGATTGTAAGTACGTTTGTTTACCCCGTAATATGCTTTACCACCTGCAACAACAGGAGCATCGATTCTCCATACATGAAGATTGTTGTCGATATCTTCCTGCGTACGTGGGAAATCGAAAGTCACACCGCCTGTAGAGTTCTCATCGTTTCTGATGATTGAGAAGCTGTTAAGGTCTATAGGAGTAAGGATTGTTTTTGTATTTGTATATGAATAGACATCATTTTCATACTGATGTTCTGTTACAACATTATGAAGAGATGCATACTGTTCGTTTACTTTAGTCCAGCGAGGGTTGTTAGTACCCATAGCAAGTGAAATATCAAGAGTTTTCACTTCTGAGTAATTTTCTCCACCCAACACATCGAATTTCGAAATCGTTCCGCCACCATAGCTAAGGTTATAAAGAACATCACCTGCATCAGACGTATAAACATAAGAAGTTCTTACGCTTGGCACTTCAAATCCCCAGTTATTAAATGAAATATGCATATCAGGAGATGAGATATCTCTGTAAGCAGCTGTATAAGTAGAACCGTTGTCTGTAACGTTGATACCTACCACAACATTATAAAACTGTCTGCCGGATTCTCCGTTACCGCTATTGTTACCACCGTTTGATACAAGGTTTTCATCTTTATCACAGCTTGATAATGATAATGCCATACCTCCTAGAAGAGCTAGATAAGAGTAATTTCTTAATTTCATATTATTTATTTTTTAAAATATTCTGTAACTGATTTTGCCGTAAAATGCGCGGCCCGCTTTCTGAAGTGCCCAGTTATCGAAAATCTGTTCGTTCAGAATGTTTTTAGCATCGAAGCTAAGTGTTATCCTGTTTTTCGGAAATGTATATGCTACGCCGATGTCATGTACATACTGGCTCGGGATAGTGATCTTTCCGCTTCCTCCAAGGCTTTCCCAGTTACGGAAGAATTCATGCACATAACCGAAATTGTAGTTAAACGTGAAATGAGATTTCTTCTGAAAAAGACCTTTCTTATTAAATTCTGCATTTATATTAGAAGTGAAATAAGGAGCATTTCTAAGTCTGTCGCCGTAATAAGCATACTGAGTGCCGAATTCATCATACTGCAGATTGAAACGTGCATTGAATATCGACATATTGGCGCTAAGATTTATCATTCTCTTGTAGCTGTAACTCATCTCCGCATCAAGACCTTTACTAAGCACCTTTCCGAGATTCTCATAAGCATAAGTCTCAGCAGTGAGGCTGTTGGATACCGAACGCGTGATCATATCCTGAATGTCGCGGTAGAAGAAGTTTACGTCAAGACCGATTCTGTGTTCTTTGAAGTTGAAAGGTCCAAGTATCACTCCAAGATTAAGATTCATACTCTTCTCCGGCTTCAGGTCGTAAGCAGCATCTACATTTTCAGTAGTGTTACCAAGAAGCTCAGTAACGTCAGGCAGGCGGAATGCTTTTTCTCCTGATACCGAAATCATAAGTTCAGGAAATACAGAATAAGAAAGCGCACCTCCGAAACCGTCGGTCGTAATAGATCTTTCATATTTATTTGCCACGTATACTCCGTCAACCTTTTCAGGATCCGACAGTTCTACGCTCTGCATATAATGTTTTGCGAAGGCCGACATCTTCAGTTTGTCGTTGAAAAGAGAGTTGTCGTAGGTCGCTCCGATAATATTCTTTTTTACGAAGCGCGTCTCTGTAAGATCTCTTTCCTGTTGGGAAAGCATCACATCGTCTATATCTCGTGTAAAACGGTTGAAAAGATAATGGGCGTTTATTCTGTGATTCTTTACAAATTCATAAGTCAGATTGGCACGCGCCGCAAACATTCTTTCCGTATTTTCGGCAAGAGTTGCCTGACCGGCCTCACCTGTTGTCGACCATGTGATTTCACTTCCGTCAGGACGGCGGTAAATATCGCCACTCCAGTTGTAACGATGATTTAAAGTATCGACCACACCTCTCAGACTGTTGGAATATGAAGCGAAAGCATTAAGCGAAAGACCTTTTACAATCTCTTTTTTCTCATATTTCATATTTACCATCTGAGTGCTCTGATTGGACGTTCTGTCGCCGTATACGGCTGCCATCGTTGCACCATGCTGAATATCCTTATCCATTTTTGAGAGCAAACCGCCGATAGTAAATACATCTGCCCATTTAACATCTGTAAAACCTATATCGAAATTTGCTCCGAATGACTGATATGAATCATGAAATCTTTTTGCCGTGATATATTCCATTTCTCCCGTCATCGGATCTGTCACATATATCTGATCGCCCCATACTTTGTAACTATTGTCAGAATAGTTGTAGAAAGCCGATCCTCTTGCTGTGAACCCTGTTTTCGCTTCTCTGTAGTTGAAGTTCAGATCAGCACGGTGTGTATTAAAAGAACCGAAAGAATATGAAGCTGAAAGATTTTTTCGTGTTCTGTTTTTAAGGATGATATTGATGGCACCTCCAAGAGCATCTTCTGCAAGTTTGCCCGGTACAACACCTTTATAAACTTCCACACGCTCAATCATTGATGGAGGTATACTGCTAAGTGAAAAAGAGGATCCATAGTTACGGATAGGAATACCGTCGATAAAAACTCGGATCGAACTTCCGCTAAGTCCGTTGATATTATATTGTATATCGGAACCCATACCGCCTGACTGGCGTAGACGTACGCCTGCTGTACGGTCGATAAGATCGGCAGCCTGAATCGATTGTGTCTCAAGTTTCTTAAGATCTACAACACCAACAGCAAAACCTTCCGCTTTTATTTTTCTGTCTTTTGTATGGCCTCTGACGACCACTTCGGAAAGATTGAATGCCTTATTCTCTTTAAGAGCTATCGGCAGGCTCACATCTTTTTTATTTACATTTACTTCAATCTTATAATCGGCAGCTTCGATTGTCTTTACCTGCACCATATATTTACCGTAGGGAATTTCTTCAAGAGTATATTTCCCAAGATCATCTGTTGTCGTATACTTTTTGATCTCTTCAATATAAACTACAGCGTATGCAGCCGGCTCTCTGTTACTCAGTTTAACGACTCCGTTAATACTGGCAATATCGGCAAAGCTTATAGTACATACCGTAAATAATAAAAACAATATCTTAAACCTCATTTTTCTATATTCTTAGCTCTTCATTAAAAGAAGATGCAATCTTAAATCCAATAATTATTCCGATTGCAAAATTGCTATTATAACACAAGATTTTCAATACCTAAATAGTAGTATAAATTAATCTCCAATCACTACATTTAGGTATAATTTATCTTTAGTATCCTTTTCTATTAATATCCGACTTGAAATATTTGGTTGTGTAATTATATTTTTATAGTATTTAATGAAACAGCGCATAAATTGCAAATAAATATTAATAGATTTGGAAGCGTAGATAAAACACTATATATTCGCATTCACAAAACAGATGGTGCCATAGCTCAGTTGGTAGAGCAAAGGACTGAAAATCCTTGTGTCCCCGGTTCGATTCCTGGTGGCACCACAGAAAAAGAGAGTTACGATAGCGTAACTCTCTTTTTTCGTTTAGTGACAAACCTCCATTATTTATAAAAGTCAGAGATCTTCCTGATATTTTCGATATTCAAAAATCTCGATTTTTACCTTTTCTTCTAATTAATCATAAATATCCGCACATGTTAATTATTTAGAATCCTTCAAATCTAAAACTAAAAATCAGTGTTTTTACATTAGAAATAAATCTTTATCTACACCAGCGGTAATGCCTCCAGTATATATTTTACGTTTTTTAACTACAAAATAACAATCACTGTCTGAACTATTATTATTTCAATTAGTTATAAAGTAAACAGAATGAAAATTTATAACAATTAATAATAGTTGGATATGAAAATTCATTAGTATTATTTTTCGGTGATTTATGTTTAATAAGATTAATAGCTTTACTGAATTTAATCTTATAGTTTAAGACATAATATACCGGGAAATAAAAACCATAATATGAGTAGTCAATTATAATACATATATTTTTACTGTCTAAGATGCTTATAAAGTGCTTACGAGGAAAAAAATAAATTTACAATGTTTCCCAAAAAAAAATGGTTCTTCTAAATTTGTACATGAAAAACAAAAAAAAGGATGCACAAAAGTGCATCCTTTCTTTTTTGGGTATTGCTACCCTTTTGCTTGATTTTTCCTTCAATAATCGCAAAGAATAAGCTGAAACATAAGATTTATTTAAACTTTATTTCCCACTTATTTTTTTCCTGAAACAGAATCACATATTATTTCTGACTGAAATTAATATGTGTTCTGTTTATATTTTTTTCATTAAGCGTCTTTTTTGCTCATACGTTTACGCTCATTTTCATCAAGAATAATCTTTCTGATACGAAGATTATTAGGTGTTACCTCAAGATATTCATCTTCTTTGATATACTCAAGAGCTTCTTCAAGTGACATTACGATAGGCGGAATAAGTTTCGCTTTATCGTCGGCACCTGATGCACGCATATTAGTAAGTTTCTTAGACTTCGTTACGTTTACAACAAGGTCGTTATCTTTTGAGTGTTCACCGACAACCTGACCTGCGTAGATCTCTTCCTGTGGGAAGATAAAGAATTTACCGCGATCCTGAAGTTTGTCGATAGCATAAGCAAAAGCAGTACCTGTTTCCATAGCGATGATCGAACCGTTAAGACGACGCTCGATATTACCTTTCCATGGCTGATATTCAAGGAAACGGTGAGCCATGATAGCCTCACCTGCCGAAGCAGTAAGAACGTTATTACGAAGACCGATAATACCTCTTGAAGGTACGATGAATTCCATGTGTACACGGTCGCCCTGTGCTTCCATTGACATAAGATCACCTTTACGGCGAGTCACCATATCGATCATCTTGCTTGAATATTCTTCAGGACAGTTGATTGTCATTGCTTCAACCGGCTCAGATTTAACTCCGTCAATAGTTTTGATGATAACCTGTGGCTGACCTACCTGAAGCTCATAACCCTCACGGCGCATAGTTTCGATAAGTACAGAAAGGTGAAGTACACCACGACCGAACACGGTCCATACGTCAGCATTTTCCGACTTAACCACGCGAAGCGCAAGGTTACGGTCAAGTTCTTTCTCAAGGCGGTCGTTGATATGACGTGAAGTCACAAATTTACCATCTTTACCGAAGAAAGGAGAATCGTTGATTGTAAATGTCATCGACATTGTAGGCTCATCGATAGCGATACGCTCCATCGGTTCAGGATTAGCGAAGTCAGCGATAGAGTCACCGATTTCAAAACCATCTACACCAACTACAGCACATATATCACCGCTGCCAACTTCAGTCGCTTTAGTTTTACCCATACCTTCGAACACATAAAGTTCTTTGATACGGCACTTCTGCATAGTTTCGTCTTTCTTACAAAGCATCACATCCATACCCTCTTTAAGAGTACCTCTGTGAACACGGCCGATAGCGATACGACCTACATAAGAAGAGAAATCAAGAGAAGTGATAAGCATCTGCGGAGTACCTTCGTTGAAGGTAGGAGCAGGGATATTTTCGATGATAGCATCAAGAAGCGGAGCGATAGAATCTGTTGGAGTTTTCCAGTCTTCACCCATCCAACCGTTTTTAGCTGAACCGTAGATAGTATGGAAGTCAAGCTGATCTTCTGTAGCGTCAAGAGCGAACATCAGGTCAAACACCATCTCCTGAACCTCTTCAGGACGACAGTTTGGCTTGTCAACTTTGTTGATAACAACGATCGGTTTAAGACCAAGCTGAATAGCTTTCTGAAGCACGAAACGTGTCTGAGGCATAGGACCTTCGAAGGCATCAACCAAAAGAAGGCAACCATCAGCCATATTCAATACTCGTTCTACTTCACCACCGAAGTCGGCATGTCCCGGAGTATCGATAATATTAATCTTATGATCATTATATTGGATTGAAACATTTTTCGAAAGAATCGTGATCCCTCTTTCGCGTTCCAAATCATTATTGTCGAGAATTAACTCTCCGGCTTCCTGATTCTCACGAAAAAGATGACCGGCTAAAAGCATTTTGTCAACCAACGTAGTTTTACCGTGGTCTACGTGCGCTATAATAGCAATGTTTCTGATTTTCTGCATTATTGAAAATTTTTGATGCGCAAAATTAGTGTTTTTTTTGCAGATATATGTTATAAAACAATATGTATAAACCTAATAATTCAAAATTAGTTTAATCAGTTCATTATTAATTCAATATGATTTGTCATAAGAATTAACAAAACAGGTTTCTTTTGACTGATATATTTAATTATCGTGAGTATATGCTAAAATCAACATTTTATTGATTATATATTAAGATTTATATATTTTGTTTAATTTTGCGCTCTCTTACTGTATTCATATTAAAACCTGCTTTTTTAGAAGGTTAAAGGTATATGATTAATAATAATCAAAGTATAATATATTGTTGTTATGAATAAAGAGATTACAAAAAGATATATTCTTTTCATTATAGGGTTGTTTATAAATGCTGTCGGCATTTGTCTTATTATAAAAGCCGATCTGGGCTCCTCTCCTATTTCCAGCCTGCCTTATACATTAAGCCTTAAATATCCTGTTTCTCTCGGTACGTTAACCACATTTCTTAATATTCTTCTTATTATAGGACAGAAATTAATGCTGAGAAAAGAATTCCGAAAAAGAGAACTTCTTCAACTTCCGGTTTCTCTGATTTTCGGAATATTCGTTGATCTATGTATGATAATCTTCGCAACGCTATCACCACAGCTTTATATATCCAAATTAATACTTCTTACTCTAGGATGTGCAATACTGGGACTTGGAGTCAGTATTGAGGTAATGGCAGATGTAGTGATGTTATCCGGAGAAGCTTTCGTAAAGGCAATTGCTATGAAAAGCGGAAAAGAATTCGGAATAATAAAGGTTTTCTTTGATTCCACTCTTATGATTCTTGCCTGTGTAACATCAATAATACTCTTCCTCGGAGGAATCGTAGGAGTAAGAGAGGGTACTGTAATAGCAGCTCTCACGGTAGGTATTTTTGCCCGTTTCTTTAATAAAAGACTCGCATTTATAGGAAATTATCTTTGTAATTAATTATTCCTCTTTTGTATTTCACATAAAATATTTACTGCATCATTGCATAATCTGTATCACGTTGTCATATAATCAGCTAATCAGATATTGGGATAATCAGTTAATCAGTTAATCAGTTAATCAGATATTAATATATTAATATATTGAGATAATCAGATATTAAGATATTCTGTTAATCAGATATTGAGATATTCAGTTAATTAGATAGTCTGTAAATCAGATAATATATTAAAGACTGAAACTAATTTCAAATAAGTATAATAAAAAAGCAAGTTTATCTTATTTATCTTAAATGAATAAAGCAGATCATTTTAATTGATTCTTTATTCTGTGTAACGGTCTATTTCAATTTATAAAGCAACAGCAATATTCAATATATAAAAAAAGCGCTCCGTAAATACGAAGCGCTTTTTTTATATATTTTATTTTCTTATTTCAAACCAAGTTTAGTTTTTACAAGAGGCAATACATCAACTGTATTTGTCTCTGAGTAATAAACGATACCAGCAGCCTGATTACTTAGGTCGAAGATATAAGTAAATCCGTTTTCATCACCTACGTCTTTGATTGCTTTTGATACTTTTTCAAAGATAGGAGCAAATTTCTCCTGCTGTTTTTTCTGGAAGTCCTGAGCTGCAACCTGACGGAAGCTCTGGATTCTCTGTTCAAGATCACCAATCTCCTGAGCACGTCTTTCCTGAATAGTCACAGGAAGAGAATCACGGCTTGCAACGAAATCAGCAACTTTTTTCTCATATTCTCCATAAAGACGAGTAAGGTCATCTTCATATTGTTTGTTCAAAGCTTCAAGTTCTTTTGTAATTGTAGCTTTTTCAGGCATTAACTCGATTAGTTCAGCAGTATTGATATTTCCGAATTTGAATGTCTGAGCGAATACTGCTAATGGTAGAAGGCAAATTGCCAATACGATCAATTTTTTAAACATAATATTTAATTTATTTATTATTCTATATTTCTCTTTTAAGAAGCAAACAATTATTAATTGAATTAGTTCGCAGCCATCTTTCCGCTTAAAAGATGCATGATAACTTCTTATTCTATTTCCTCTTAATACATAAGACTAAATGAAAGAAGAAAGGATTAATTGATTAACACAGGTTAAGTCAGAACCCGTTTATTCAATAAAATTGTTAACAGCAAACAAATTTATAGAATTATTTTGAATATCCTAATTTTACCAATACATCATTGCTGATATCGATCTTAGGAGACGCAAAAATAATATTATCCGACGATGCCCTGTCCATCACCATCATATATCCTTTTTCCTCTGCTATTGTCTTAATAGCCTGATAAATATCATCCTGAATAGGTGCTATAAGAGCTTCTCTTTTCTTAAAAAGTTCGCCTTCCGGACCGAAATATTTTTTTCTCAGTTCCTGCAAATCTTTTTCCTTCGCAAGGATTGCTTCCTCCTTTTTAGTCTTCATATCGGCAGAAAGAAACACCTGTTCAGCCTGATATGTCTTATACATATTTTCCACTTCTTTCATCTTGGTCTCAACCTCAGCCTGCCATTTTTTTGAAATCTGTTCAAGCTGTTCGTTTGCCATTTCATAAGCAGGGATATTCTTAAGAATATATTCAAGATCAACCAATGCATATTTCTGGGCAAAACTTCCTATAGTAGTTGCCATCACGAAAGTCATTATCAATAAAAGCTTCTTCATAAATCTCATTTTTAAGTTAGTAAAAGAATATGATTTCCGATTTTCTTTAAAAGAACACGAAACGCCCTCTCCTTTAAAGGCGATATTATTTCAGGATATAAATATAAAATAAAAACTAATATCAGAAATCAATATTTTTTTATTTATAGCTACCTATCCATAAATAATAACTATATAAAAAGACGAAAGTTGAAATACCGGTGCAAATATATTCACACAGATATTTCAACTTTCGTTATATCAGTTATTAGAACTCCTGTCCAAGGATGAAGTGGAAGTTGCTTCCGCTGTTTGTTCTGCTTCCCCATACAGGGTCGAAACCGTAAGCCCAGTCGATACCCATCATACCGATCATCGGAAGATAGATTCTCACACCGACACCGGCAGAACGTTTAAGAGAGAACGGATTGATATATTTCAATTCAGACCATGCATTACCTGCCTCAACAAATGCAAGAGCATAGATTGTTGATGATGGCTGAAGCATCACCGGCATACGAAGCTCTGCTACGAAACGCGCATAAGCATTTGCCACATCATAATAATCCGTGATTGATCCATTTTCATATCCTCTCAATGGAATTGACTCGGTAATATAAGTACTTCCGTAGCCTGACATACCGTCACCACCCATCATATAAGAGTTGAAAGGAGATCTTCTGTACTTATTATAATAACCAAGAACTCCGATATCGGCTCTTGTCATAAGGACAAGTGTATTCTTATTATTCTGAGTAAGCGGAGTAAATGTCTTAGCCCCGATCTTAAGTTTATAATATTCCAGCCATCTGATTTTTTCTCTTGAATAGACATCTGTATTCTTATAGTCCGATGTATTGGTAAACAACGAATAAGGAGGTGTCAGAGTCGCACTTACTGTAAATGTCGAACCACTTCTTGTATAGATAGGGTTGTCGATTGAGTTTCTAGACAGAGTCAGCTCAATATTGAAATCATTACTATGTCCGTTATTGATAGCAGAGCTACCAGGGATATAGAAATATGTCCAGTTTCTAAGGATATAAAGCTGATATGAAGCTGATGCAGTAAACTGGAACCAGTCATCAGGCCAGTTTAATCTCTTACCGAAACCTACTGTCGCTCCAAGCATCTGTATCGACTTATCCGGGTCAAGTGCATACTCATAGGAATTGCTGTATGAGCTTCCGTAAGCACTGTTACCGTAATAACCATTGTAATAATCGTAAGGATTATAAAGGTTATTGTTGTAATATGTCGAGCTCATTGCTGTCTGGCGGCTATAATATGCCGATACAGAGAATGAATTAGGACGTTTTCCTCCGAACCACGGATCAAAGAAAGACAAACTGTATGCCTGGTAGTATCTTGCATTAGTCTGTGCAGATACCGTGAATGTCTGACCCTCACCCTGAGGTATGATACCTTTATAAGTACTTGGGTTGAACAGATTCTTTATAGAGAAGTTCGTAAAACGAAGGCTCAGTTTACCGATGATACCTGTCTGACCCCAACCTGCAGAGAACTCAATCTGGTCGTTGGCTTTAGATGTCAATCCGTAAAGGATATCTACAGTTCCGTTTTCCTGATTAGGTATAGGCTGCGGATTAATGGTTTCAGGATCGAAATGTCCTGTCTGAGCAAGCTCTCTTGTAGAACGGATAAGATCCGTTTTAGAGAACAGGTCTCCCGGTTTTGTACGAAGCTCACGTCTTACCACGTGTTCGTAAAGACGGTCATTACCTTCGATTCTTACACGATTGATTCTTGCTGGCTGACCTTCATAGATTCTCATTTCAAGATCCACAGAGTCATTCTTAACATTAGTCTCAATAGGTTCAAGATTGAAGAACAGATAACCACGGTCCATATAGATCGTTCCGATACCGTCTTCATTAGGAGAATTGATTCTCTCATCAAGTTTTGTCTGATTATAAACATCACCCGGATTCATCTGCAGGATCTTCTGAAGCTGATCGGAGCTGAACACGGTGTTACCTACAAACTTGATATCTCTGATATGATACTGATTACCTTCCTCGATTTTCAGATATACATTGACTGTCTTATCGTCATTACGCCAAACCGAATCTTCCACGATTCTCGCGTCACGATAACCAAGCTCATTATATTTCTGAAGGACAAGCTCCTTATCATTTTCATATTCGCTCTGAATGAATTTCTTTGAACGGAAAAGGTTAAGAATCTTACCTTTTTCGTTTGTCTTCTTCATCGCTTTTTTGATCTTATTATCAGAAAGCACTTCGTTGCCTTCGATAAAAATCTCATTTACTTTAATTTTTTCTTTCTTATCAACAATAATATCTACGATAACTTCGTTTTCATGAGAAAGGTCGTCTTTCTGAAGAATCTGTATATCAGCATTCTGAAACCCTTTTTCATCAAAATATCGTTGTATAAGTTTTTTTGCACGGTCAACCATATTAGGCGTTATCTGATTTCCCTTGCTCAGACCAAGCTGAATGTCAAGATCATCTTTTTCGCTCTTTTTAAGACCGCTGTAATTGATCTGCGATATACGCGGACGCTGTTTAAGGTCGATGTTAAGCCATACCTTATTGCCAACCATCTTTGAAACAGAAATGGCAACATCGGAGAAAAGCCCCTGTTTCCAGAATCGATTCACCGCATTTGTAATATCCGGACCTGGTATCGTGATCTTCTGTCCGACATTAAGCCCCGAAAAGCCTATTAGTACATAATCCTCATAATTCTGGACACCGGAAACCGAAATTCCAGCTATCTCATAGGTCTTGGGATTCATTGTATATTGTATAGTAGGATTATATATTGTATCCTGAGCTGTCACACCCTCCTGGGCTAATGCTCTGATCCCTACTAAACATATTAATAAAAGAATTGAGTATATACGTTTTTGCATCTTCAAAGGCTGTATTTCATTTTTAATCATCTAACACAACTGACTAAACCGATTTTATATGAATTTCATTTTAAAATCTATTATCTACAATTGTTCGCTTGTTTTCCCATATCTGCGTTCACGCGTCCTAAAGTCATGTATGGCTTTATCAAGCGCTTCCTTTCCGAATTCCGGCCAGTAGATATCTGTGAAATAAAGTTCGGAATAAGCTGCCTGCCACAACAGGAAGTTACTTATTCTCTGTTCTCCGCCGGTTCTTATTATAAGATCCGGGTCCGGAAAATCTTTCGTTGTCAGATAAGAGGAAACCAATTTCTCATTTATATCTTCATCTTTCAACACACTGTTTTTCACATCTTCGGCAATTCTCTTCACCGCATTGGTGATCTCCCATCTTGAAGAATAGCTCAATGCCAGAATCAGCGTTATTCCGCTGTTGTCCGATGTCTGGTCAATACATGCATCAAGCCTGTCTTTCACCTCTTTCGGCATTCTTGACAAATCTCCTATTGCTTTAAGGCGGACGTTGTTTTTCATCAAATCCGGAGTCTCCCTCTCGATTGCCATGACAAGCAATCCCATCAATGCCGTAATTTCATCATCAGGGCGATTCCAGTTTTCAGTCGAAAACGTATATAAAGTAAGATACTTTACACCGGCTTCTGAAGCTGCCTCCGTCACTTTCCTGACTGATTCAACTCCGTATTTATGCCCGTAACTACGTTCCTTTCCCTGTAGTTTGGCCCAGCGACCATTACCATCCATGATAATGGCTATATGTTCCGGAACTTCTTTCATTTCATTCTCACTCGACATAAAGCCGTATTAATCTAAGTTAAAACAATCACAAAATCTTTCACCGAATTCGTACGATATGCTTATTGAAAGCGTAGAATACCAATCGGTATTTTTCAGCACCGAGCTGTCAATCTTATACGGATCTTTTATTCCGTCAAACTTGTCGCTGAAAGATTTGGCCATAGTAAATTTAACGGCCATCCCTACTCGCGGTGCAAGTTTATATTTCAATCCGACTCCCATCGGTATCTGAAGTCCGAAACCCTTTCCGTCGCCGCTTGTCCCTCCCAGCGCTAATCCGACGGAAATATACGGAGTAAAACGCGACATATTCCTATATCCCTCGCCCATTCCGTAGTTTAAGAAGTTAAATTCAGCAGATCCTCCTATCTGCCATAGTCTGCTCTTATATGAATATTCTTCATAACCCGGCATTATATTGGAAAAATCAACAGTATTTCCTCTAAGACCGGCAGAAAGAAAATCCGCGCAATACGACCATCTCAGATTCTTATGATATCTGAATTTAGCTTCGAATGCCGGTGAAGGCGCATAAAACGGTTTCCATTGGTTTACGTCTCCGTAAGAACAACTCAACCCTGCTCCGACACCTATATCAAATTTATAATCCTGGGCCTTAAGACTAACGCCCAGGGTGCAAAATACGAATATTATTATTAACTGAAACCTTCTCATTATATTTTGATCTTTTATATCTCCATAATATATAAAAACGTGAGGAGAAGGTTTAAAGTATAATCGACAGAAAAAAATTATTCAACCGGCTTGAACAGCAAATTGTTCAAACGTCCTCTCCATATCTGATTCAATTCTCCGCTTCGGTTTTTACCGCCGATAAGATTGATATAGAAATCTTCGTCAACATAAGGTGATGCAAATCCTCTTGTAGTAAAATCATCAGGGAAAGTGACCAGTGATTCTGCCTCTTTCCAACTCACACCTTTATCATTTGAATAATATACCGTCTTAGTATATGAGATTGGCGATGTTGCACCGCAAAGCATAAACCAGAACGTATCTTTATATCTCGGATCGTGTTCATATGTTACCAGAGTTTTTCCGGCACCCGCTCTCACGTTACGCTGCTGAAACTCCGCCCACGGATTTACGCCGTCATACGACCATACAGAACTGATATAAGCACCGCCTTCAGTGATACCTCCGGCAATATTCAGACGATCCATCTTCGACATCGTATATGACACAGGATTAGAGAATCCTGTTACAGGGAAATTCGAAGGAACTGTCCCGTTGTTAAGCCATCCCGATTCTTTTGTATAGTAGCTGAAATAATTAACTCCGTCAACTTTTCTGATTGCGACAAGCTGCTGGCTTGAACTACTTACACCGTAAACACCTATGATATTGACAAATCCGGTGTTGTCGCTCATTCCTTCGAAATTAACTCCGTCAGAGCTTATCATCATTTCTCCGTCGTTTGTCAGACAGTAGATTTCATCACCAAACTGTGTTATTGTGGAAAGATCAGGCATTCCGCTAAGCGTCCAGCTCACATCATTCGGAGTCCATGTCGAAAGGTCCGACTTAGGAGACTTATTAAGCGTAACTTTCACTGCAGTAGCTGTATACCAGAACATATCATCACCGTAAGCTATTGCTTTCTGCTGTTCGATATCGCTGAAATCGGAAAGAGCATTATTCTTGTATAGCTGCCAGTCGATAGAATCAGGATTCTGTTTGTGAACGTTTAGTTTCACTTCGTAAAACTTCTTTGTAGTACGGTTGGCCGCAGTTACCCTTACCATAAGCGGGTGAGTGAAGTCAATCGAGTCTGTAGAAGAATAAAGCGACGAATCTGAATATAGCTTCGTTTCTTCAGAGTAATTAAACAACATCACTTCATAAGCACTCGTTGTGGTGATATTTGCAAGTAAGCTGTTTGTTACAGTTCCTACCGGAAGTGAATCGGCATTAAAGATCTGGCCGACATAACCTTTGCCTTCTTCATACTGTCCCTGCTGGACAATTGAAAAATACAGGTCTGCCAGTCCCGATGCATATTTCGCATTAGCCGGAAGAGTGAAATTACTGATAAGCGCATCAGTGTTATCAACAGAAATATTCTCTGAATCATCTTTATCCGAACAACCAACAAAACACACCCCTAACACTAAGGATAGGAAAAATATCATTCTATTTCTCATCATCTTAAAGTTCATTACTATTATAATCTGCAAAAATAGGAACTTTTTTACTTTGTAGTATGTCAAAACTCATTATTATATTAATACTGAGCATGCAAATATAACAAAGAAACTTAAATTATGACTAATATTGTTTAGTTCCTTATGTATCTGTATATCGAAGAGGTCTCATCGCTCTTTCTTTCAATAATTTTATAATTACTCAGCTTAGGTGCTTTAACACCATCACCAATGCTGAAATAAGAGGTTTCAACCCTCGCTTCATCCCAAAGTCCAAGATCTATAAAGCTTTGAAGCAGTTTACTCCCACCCTCCACTATTAGACTCTGGATATTTTCACTTGCAAGTTCTTTTAATATTAAATAAATATCATTAACAGATGAATCTATCCTTATATATCTGAGATTATCCTTTGAAATATTATTTTTCCTGTTTTCCGTGAAGACCAGAGTCGGGACCGAACCGTCGAAAAGGGCAGATGTGGCAGCGACTCGTCCGAAACGGTCGATAAGAACACGTACCGGAGATTTGCCGTCCCATTTCCTCACGTTAAGTCTCGGGTTGTCAGCTATTGCCGTATTTGTCCCAACCATAATAGCCGATTCTTCCGACCTCATCTTATGAACCTCAATCATCGAGATCTCACTCGATATCTTCAAAGGCGAGATATTCGGATCATCCGGACGTCCGTGATCAATAAAGCCGTCTTCCGTCTGGGCCCATTTCAATATTATATATGGACGTTTATAGTTATGAAATGTAAAAAAACGACGGTTCAGATCAGAACATTCCTTTTCAAGAACACCAACTTTCACTTCGACACCGGCTTCACGTAGCATGGTGATACCGCGTCCAGAAACCTCTGAAAATGGATCGACGACACCGATCACCACTTTGGGTATACCTTTTCGGATTATAAGTTCTGCACACGGCGGAGTACGTCCCCAATGCGAACATGGTTCCAGACTGACATACATCGTACTTTTTTTAAGAAGCTCCTCATCCTTCACGCTGGCCACGGCATTGACTTCCGCATGAGCTTCACCGCATTTGCGGTGGTATCCCTCACCTATTATCCTGTCGTCGCATACGATCACTGAACCCACCATAGGATTGGGAGCAGCATTGCCTATTCCGAATTTTGCAAGCTGTATGCAGCGTGCCATATACATCTCATCTTTATTGTATTCCTTCATAGTTCTTCTTTTTCGGATATTTCATTTTACCATAATCCTTATCTTCTGTATATTTTCATACATCCGTACAGTTGTCATATTGTCACTGTACGGTTGCGATATGATAACTGTACAGTTGCGATATGAAAACCGTACGGTTTCTCAAAAAAACATAGTGACATATTTTATGTCCGGCTGTGGCAAATTTAGCGAATAAACTCTTCATTTATGTTTCTCCGACAAAAAAGGAAATAATAATGTTATCAATTATATGTATTTTTGTAATGGAACCTAAACTCACAAACAGTATGTTGTCTGCCGATAAATATATAAGAGAGTCAATATCAGGAATATTTTCTCCACGCGAAGCATCTCAGGTCTCAATGATGATACTTGAAAAAATATGCGGTCTGTCACGTCTTGACATTCTTATGGGACGTGATTCCGATATTAAAGAAGAACATAAGTCGATGATTGATGCGATAATTGAAAGACTTATAAATAATGAGCCTTTGCAGTATATACTTGGCGATACTATGTTTATGGATATGAATTTCAATGTCAACTGCAACGTTCTGATTCCGCGTCCCGAAACTGCCGAACTTATCGGACTTATAATAAGTGAGAATAAAAAGAGCGATGTTTCGATACTTGACATTGGGACAGGCTCCGGCTGCATAGCGATATCACTTGCCCGAAATATTCCGGATTCACACGTTACCGCTTTCGATATTTCGGAAGGTGCCATCGAGACTGCATCTTTAAATGCAAAACTCAATAATGTGAATATTGATTTCCGGAAAACCGATATCCTTCACTTCTCCCCTTCCGGCTATGTCGATTATTTCGATATCATTGTCAGCAATCCGCCTTATATAACAAAAAGCGAAATGAAAGGAATGGAAAACAACGTGCTTGATTTCGAACCTCATCTTGCTCTTTTTGTAAGCGATGAAGATCCGCTTGTGTTTTATTATGAGATTGCACGCCATTCGCTTGCAATGCTCAAAAGCGGAGGTCGTCTTTATTTCGAAATAAATTGTCGTTTCGGCAAATCTACCGCCGATATGCTTGAAGGTATGGGTTATAGCGAAATATCGGTAATTAAAGATATGCAGGGACGCGACAGAATGATTTCAGCTACATTGGTAAAATAATTTTTCTACTTAGACAATGAACGAAAATAAATATGAAAGTCGTCTCAAAGAGATGCTGGATGCTCAGGACGATGAACAGGATTTTGAAAGAGAGCGCAAAAGTTCTAAAACGGAAGAATATAAAAAGAGTTCTGCCCGTTCTTATGTCGCGGCACTCTGTTCAAAGTCTGAATATTGCATTCATGACATTCGTGAAAAACTGCGAAAACGGGAACTTAGCGAAGAATCACAGCAGGAAATAATAGATTTTCTTTTAAAAGAGAAGTTTATCGATGAATCCCGTTATTGCAGGAGCTATATCAATGATAAATATAAATATGCCAAATGGGGTAAGATAAAGATCGCTTATTCTCTGAAGACTAAAAGAGTTGCAGATTCCCTGATCTACGATACTATGGATGAAGTAATAGATGAAGAGATATATTCCGAAAACCTTCGCAAAGCTCTGCTTGACAAGAAAAAAACTATAAAAGGTAGCGATAAATATGAGATAAAAAGCAAGCTCTTTCGCTTTGCTGCCGGTCGCGGCTATGAAAGTGAAGATATAAGCAGATTGCTTAACGAGATTTTATAACATCTTTCTTCATTAATACATATATAACAGATGTTTATTTAAACTCATATTTCCGTTTTCCGTTTTATAAGGAAAACAGGAAGTATGAATCTTTCATTTTTGTTTCCACATAAATGTATTATCTGCGGCAATCGCCTTTGCGGTAATGAATCCTTTGTCTGCCGTCACTGCGACAGAAAACTCCCTCGCACAGACTTTCATAAGATAAAAGACAATGAAGCGGAACAGCTCTTTTTCGGAAAATGTGAAATAGAAAAGGCCGCGAGCTTCTGCTATTATTATTCCGGCGCATATTTTCAGAATGCCGTTCATGAAATGAAATATGGCAACAATCCACGTCTTGCCTATAAAGCTGCCTCTTTTTATGCTGAAGAACTTCTCTCTTTCGGATGGTTCAGCGGAATAGATGCTGTCGTTCCGGTTCCGGTCCATTTTTTCAAAGAGATAAAACGCGGTTATAATCAGAGTCACTGGATAGCAAAAGCGATAAGCGATACAACCGGAATTCCTCTTTATTCTTCAGCTCTTAAGAAGATTGTGAATAATAAGAGTCAGACAGATAAGAATACATTTCTTCGTTATGAAAATACCTCCGGAGCATATAAGGCAAGGGCCTTATCTATTCCATCCAATATACTTATTGTGGATGACGTTCTGACTTCCGGTGCTACTGTCTTTGGTTGTACGGAAGCCGTAAAGAGCGTAAATCCTGAGTGCAGAATAAGTGTTCTGTCTCTTGGTTTCGCTAAATAGAAACTGTTATTTATGTTTTTTATTTCCAAATACACCCGGAATACTATTTATAACAATCAGTCTAAACACAATTATATATTTAATATATAATCATTTCTTAACATATGTATATCTGTTAGCTCACATCTCATTCTTCTTTCCCAAAGCAAGACACAAAGAAATATCAAATTTACATCTTCATCACGCCCCATGTTTATAACCTCTCCTGTCACAGCAATCTTTAATAAACATAGTTTATATTATGAATACTTTACACTGTTAATTCAAAATCACAAACATTCATCAACAGATGAAAACAATATAAAATACAGATCTCTTTATAAAACCATTCTTAATACATGATGTTTAATAAACATAACTAAAACTTAAAGAGGTTCATTTTAAATATAAAATTGTGGATCTGAATTTAAATGACTCAACAGATAGTTTAGGCTATGAAAATCAGGCATAACCGATCAATATGGCACTTAACCGGATTAGTCATCTATACATATTTAAAATCCGTATTAAATCATCTATATATTAATTTCCCTGTTGAAGCGGAGAAGTTTTGTCAAACTCTTATAAAACACGGGAAATAATTTAACCGGTTCTATAAAAAGACTTACTCCTCTCACTATTATGTCTTTACAAGAGCGGTTAATAAAATCAAAAAGGAGAATCAAACTTAATATTTGATTCTCCTTTTCTTTTTTGATTAGGCTGTTTATATTATCAGCTCATATTATTATGGCATTTACGGATATTATAATTTTCAGAATCTTACTTTAATTCCTCCGTTGATCATAAATCCCGGCATCTCATAGTTATAGTTTATTGTATATTTCTTATCGGTAATATTATCAAGCAATGCGTAAACTTCTATATTACCTGCTGGGATATATGTTATTTTGCTGTTAAGCAAAGTATAATCCTGTTTTTCCATACTCTGATGAACGAAAAGTCCTCCGATGCTTCTTAATTGCATATCAATACGAAGTTTTTTCAGTGCCTGCCAGTTTACACCGAAGAAGAACTGGTTTTTCGGTGCTCCGGTAAGATTTTCTATATCAGTATGCATATAGCTATATGTCGACTCAGCCGAAAGAGACGGCAGTATCATATAGCTTAATGATGCTTCAATACCTTTATTTTCAAATTTCCCGGTATTCTCATTAAGAGGATGTCCGAGTTCTGGATGCGCTACCGACTGAATAAGATCTTTTCCTTTTGCAATATATCCGGTAAGTTCTGCTCTAAGACGGCGACTCATTGCATATTGAACTACAGAAACTTCATAATTCATCATTGATTCAGGTTTCAGTTCCGGATTAGCCATTCTGTAAAGATATAGCTCCTTAAATGACGGATTTCTGTATCCTTTAGCGACCGAACCTTTTATTATCGTGTTACATTTCGGAAATAAGGTTATACCACCCTGCGGAATCCAGGAGTCTCCGAATTTATCGTTATGAACATATCTTACTCCGGCATTTAGAGTGATAAGTTCTTTAAGGAGATTTTGAGAAGCCACAAGGTAAGGAGCAAATTCAGATATATGTTTTCTGTCAAAAGTTGTCATACTTCCCTCTTTATGTTCAGTCCCTCCTGATAAAGGAATTTTTCCCGAATAATCGGTATAATCAATACCTGCAGTTACATTGTTGCCTTCTCCCAGCGAAAATGACTGATAAGCTATTATTCCGAAATGATCGTCAAGAGAATGGAAAGGTTTTGGGTCATAAACGAAATGATTGCCATAACTGTAGAACACTTTTACCGAACCGGATGTCTTATCATATTTATTGTTGATATTGACCGATCCCGCTCCTCTTATTATGTTTTGTTCATAAATATAAGGTTGTTCTTCTGTAATATATGTCGGGTCTTTTCCCTCAAACTTCATAACATTATAATCAGCGCTAAGATTCCAGTTTTTTGTAACATCGTATCTAATCTTGGCATATCCGCCGTATTGTTTAAAATCAAAGTCTTGGGAAATACCGTCAGTATTAAGATAGTTGAGAGAAATAACTGAACTGAAATTTCCGTATCTTACTTTATTGACATAATCAAAATTGGCAGTATTATATGATCCGTATTGAGCATTCAATGTATTATGAACACCTTCTTTCTGAGCATTTGAAGTTATTATATTTATTGCACCACCCATTGCATTGGATCCGTACAATACAGATGCAGGGCCTCTTATGACTTCAACTTTCTCTGCGAAATCCATTGTGTAAGTATCAGCTACATGATGAGAATAGTTTCCTGCAAACTGAGGCTGACCGTCAACCATCATTAGAATCTGGCTTGTAGGAGAACCTCCGACTCCTCTTATTTTTATTCCTCCCGAACCTCCTGTTGAAATACCGAAACCACCTATTCCTCTTTCGGTGACAAAAAGACTCGGAATTCTGCCGGAAAGCACATTCAGTATTTTGTTTTCTCCGCTTTCTTCAAGCTCTTCTTTATTTATGATACTTATACTATAAGGAAGTTGCGATCGGCTTGTTGCCAGATTAGTTCCCGTAACTACTATTTCACTGATTTTCTGAATGCTGTCGGTCCTGTATCCTTTATTATTCTGTGTTTCAACAGATGATTCAGAACTGACGGAAGCATATCCCGGATAAAGCAATAACGATAAAACCACTGATGATGAATACTTTAAATTCATGTTTTAATTTGTTTTAGGAAGTAATATTATTCTATATCATTTGATATTATTCATCAACACATCTTATCATCTGCTTTTCAATAAAAAGACAAGGCATATCATTTGGCGACTGCCCTGTGTGTTTATTTATTTATTTATTTCTTATTTATGTTTTAATATTCAATAATTAAAATTCACCCGCAATTTAATTATTAATTTTCAGAATACCTTATCTCTGACTATACCCGAGACTGCATACATATCTTCAGAATCTATGACATTGTCGATATCAAAATAAGGAAGCATTATTTCTTTAAGTTCGATTGCAGGAGGCAATTCTCCGGAGATATCATAATTAAGCATATTATGATGTCTGTTTATGTCATCTCTGCTGCTGCCGTGACAAATTAAAAGTCTTCCGTACGGATTCAGAAGCTCTGAACATTTATTTATTATCGCTTCGGAGTCAGGAAAATGAGGGAAAACATTATAAATTACGATTCTGTCGAACTTTTCTTTTGAGTCAATCTCCATTATATCCACACAACGGAAATCGATATCATAACCTTTATACTTTACAATAGCTTTCTTTATCATTCCGGGTGCAAAATCAACAGCCGTAATACTGGCCGCAGGAATCTCAAGAAGATATTTTTCAAGTATACCCGTACCACAGCCTACATCAAGAACAGTTGTTCCGCAATTTATGTCCGCATGCTTTAATAAGGTACGGATCACTTTATCGTTATGATGGCATAAAACATCCCAGTTTTCAGCCCATGCGTCGAAAACCTCTCTTATCATTTATAAGGATCTCCTTTATATCTTCTCTATTAATTTTAATTTGCTATTGAAATGGGACCTAAACGTGCAGTCGTATCTCCTTTATATCTTCTCTATTAACTTTAGAACAATATATCCTCCGATAACCTGAATTAAAAGTCCGGGATAACCGACAATAAAATCCTGAAATGCGAGACGGAAATCAACTTTTATCATAAAATCAACGCCGCAGGATGCCAGCTGATAAAATAATACCGCAGCCAGAAGAGCCTTAAATGATATTTTTCCGGAATAATATGATGCAAGCGACACGCTCATGGCTAGAAGTATAGATTTCATTATTATAGGTGGCAGAATCGCGGCAGAAGGCATTCCGAATAACCAGCAATTTGCCAGAGGCGAAAGGACGGCAGTCAATACTCCGGCCGTAAGACCATATTTATATGCGGCTATCAGTGTGAAGAAATATATTGGAAGAAAGATCTGTCCGCCTAAATCAAATGAATGACAAATCTGAGGAAATACAATATTGCCTACGGCGAAAATCAAAACGACATAATAGGTTTTAATGTCACGAAGTGATAAGGAATAAAGTTTCGCGTTTTCCATAATCTTTAGTTTTTCATTTAATAATCGCCTGCGCAAAATTAGCTGCAGAACCATGAATTTTGTTTATTCTTATTTTTTGATTATAATCATTTTGTAATTAAACAGTATTAGAATTCAGCTGTTTCAATATCTATATGCTAAAGCTACAATCCCAGATGTAGACTTTGTTATATAAACTCAGGGTGTTT
>CAMTON010000034.1 GCA_947074105.1 uncultured Bacteroidales bacterium | reverse complement strand
GGAATAATTCTGTTTGCAGGAGGTGTTTTGTTTCTTATATATTATTATAAGAAGATTCATAAGAAGAGTTCGATAAAAGGATTCATGTATCTTCTCATGCTTAAGATGGTAGCTCTGTCGTTCACATTCCTGACTTTCGTTATTTGCCTTCGCTGGTATATCTCAGGGCATATACCGGTGTCAAACGGTTTTGAGACAATGCTTTTTCTCGCCTGGAGCGTACTTCTTACAGGACTTATCTTCTTACGCAGAATGCCTCTTATCACAATTTCCGGTTTTATACTTTCCGGCCTTGTCATAATAGTAGCCTCAATAAGCAATAAATCACCTCAGATCACTCCGCTTATGCCTGTACTATCATCACCTCTTCTGTGCATTCATGTAGTACTTGTCATGCTTGCTTATACTCTCCTTGCTTTTATTATGATGAACGGAGTTATGGGAATGATAATATCGTCAGTAAAACATGACGGAAACGGAGAATTGCACAGCAGGAAACTCTTTGTCATAAGCAATATATTATTGTATCCCGCTATTCTTCTTTTAAGCGCAGGTATAATAGTTGGTGCCGTCTGGGCCAACATATCATGGGGGAGATACTGGGGTTGGGACCCTAAAGAGGTCTGGGCACTTATCACCTTATTTATATACTCTTTCGCCCTACACGGCGAATCGATAAAGTCGTTCAGAGAACCGCTATTCTTCCACCGCTTTTCCGTTGTCGCTTTTCTGAGTGTAGCGATGACATACTGGGGAGTGAATTATCTTCTTGGCGGCCTTCACAGTTATGCGGGATAGAAAATAAAAAAGACGCCCGGTGACAATGTCGCAACTGTACGGTTGCTATATTGTCACCGGGCGCTTTTCATATTGTCATTGTACGTGTTTTTTATTTTATCAAAGGCATTTTCTCAAGCATATTTTTCAGTTTGATTGCAATTTTGGGCATAGGTTCCGCTACTGTCAATCCTACTAAGTCATAACTATCGTTTATCTCATTTATAAGATTCACTACCTCTTCAATCTTCATGCCGTTTGGCTCTATGCCTACTCCTGCAATCATTTCGTTAGGGTCAATTACGTCCAGATCAAAATGAACGGCAACTTTTGAGCAACCTGTACTTTTTATCCAGTTAAGGACTGAAGCATTGTTTTGACGAAGCTCTTCCGGAGAAATACCTTTTAGATTCATTTTCTTCTGACGCTCTTTCATCCCTGTATCCCATGATCGAAGTCCGACCAACAATGCTTTTGAAGGATCGGTCTTTGCCGGCATGATTTTCATTATTTCTCCGTCCCCGAGGCCGAAACAGGCAGTAAGAGCCATGGCATGATAACCTGTATAACTGTCGCCGGGCAGGTTGATGTCAGGATGCGCGTCTATCCATACTATTGCCAGATCTTCCGGATATTTCTTTTCAAGATAAGTGAACGGAACGACGCTTACCGAACATTCTCCTCCAAGTATGACTATCTTATCGGGATTTTCAACATTAAGAATATCAAGAGCAGCTTTACTCTGATCTATAATGGCACGATAGCCGCTTATTCCGTTTTCTTCTTTATGACTTTCATAATCTGTTGTTACAGGAACTTCTGCAATAGCGTCGGTGGTTGCAGGTGCCAGATAGTTTAATAAACGAGCTCCCAGAAAATAGCCTCTAGAAGCATCTGCAGCAGGAATGTCAGGCATCCATGCCGTAACGACACCTCCCTGCCATTGAGGATAGATCAGTCTTAACGTGTTTGATTTTTTATTCATGTCCGGTTGTTTTAAACTGCTGTTATCGGAATAAGTGTAAAAGATATTCGATAATAACATAAGGATTAACAGATAGTTTTTAATCATTGTTTTTTCGTTTCAAAAGTAAAGCCACACTTCTTATAATGCAATTCCCGGTAAATTAATCGTATACCGATAAATTCCACTGTATAGGAATAAAATAACGGTATGGCTATCTTTGCTCCGTATTCATTAATAATAAGAGCGCTGAACTACTGTTCTGAAGTGTACCTCAAAAGTCAGACAAAAAACTATTGGAGCGCACTACACATTCTTGTCGCTTGTTTATATTGTAAAACTGAAGATATATAATGTATAAAAGAAAAATTCCTTTCGATATAGAGTGCGGAATCAAGATAACAATGGAAGTCATGGGCGGAAAATGGAAAAGCTGCATAATTCAGGAGCTTGACAACGGACCTAAAAGGCCAAGTGAACTCCATCGTTTCTTTGATGAGGCAAGTCCGCGTGTCATAGATCAGCAACTTAAGGAACTCGAATATTACGGTATAATAAGTAAGGTGATTTATCCTAAAGTTCCGCCGCATACAGAGTATTCACTTACAGAAACAGGGAAGACGCTTTTGCCTATAATTGAGCAACTTGAGCTATGGGGTGATTATTTCAGACCGGAAATGATAAAAAGACTTGATAATGAGAAGGAATCCGAGGTGTATTAGGATATATTTTGTAATTTATTATTAATTTAGATGTTATAATCAATTTTAAAATTGCAGTCCATGAGAATCAAATCATTATTAAAAGCTATTCTGTGTTCCGTATCATGTTTTATATTTTCTTTCTGTACTTTACAGGAAAACGGAGATAATATAAAAAGCAGCTTTCCTGAGCCTCAGGTAAAAAAGCAGACAGAGTTGTTAAGCATAGTATTCCGTCTTGCAGGAAACAGGGAATATAACTTTGATCACTTTAAGCTTTATACAAATAAGATAAAGGAACATTTCACTCCTTACAGGTCTCATAATGCAATCACGGCGGCTCGTGATCTTGTAATAAGTAATTATATATCTTATGATGCGGTAATGTCGCTGGCAATAAATCTTGATGATAATCTGAATCTTATCGAAGGGGTGACTCTTGATGAAAGATGGAATGATGCAGATATTGATGATTTTCTTGTAAAACTCCGAAAGTTCCGCATTGAATCTCAGTTTGATAATTTCTACATGGAAAATATGTCATTATATGCTGAAGCGATAAGCCGTTTTATGCCTGTTTATAAAAAAGTTGATGTTTCATGGTATGAAAAGTTTTACGGAGGAGATGCGACACAGGATTTCATAATAATACTTTCTATGTCTAACGGGCCATGTTGTTACGGACCGCAGACAAAAGATCCTGAGACGGGAAGAATACAGGCAATCTCTATCCTTGGCTGCTGGTTAACCGATGACGACGGAATGGCGGTATTTAATGAATCTGATTATCTTCCTACATTGATACATGAATTCAATCACTCATTTGTAAATCAGTTGAACAGAAAACATATCGATCTTTTCAGTGAAAGCGGAGAGAGAATATTTTCTGTTGTTAAAGACGTTATGACGGCAAGAGCTTATCCACAACCGGAAATAGTGCTTAACGAAGCGCTGGTAAGGGCTGCTGTAGTGAAATATATGAAAGATCATAATGAAACTGATGATCGTTTGCTTCGTGAGATCATTAATCAGAAACTTAGTGATTTCTACTGGATAACGGAATTGTTTTATGAGCTGAATTCTTATGACAAACAACGTGATATTTATCCTGATCTTGATTCTTATATGCCTCAGCTTGCTTCTGCATATTCTAAATTCGCTGAATATGTGGAGAATTATGATAATATCCGTCCTAAGGTTGTTTCCGTCGATGAAATAGGAAATGATAATAGTCTTGTATCAAAGAATCTTAAGACTCTGACTTTTAATTTTGACCGTCCTCTTCTTGGGCGCGGGTACTCTTTTAACGGAGGGAATAAAGGCGATAAGGCTATGCCTGAGATTACGAATGTAGAATATCTTAATGACAATCGTTCTGTAAAAGTCAGTGTGAAACTTGAATCTGATTATGAATATAATCTTAATCTGATGGGACGTTCATTCTGTACCGCAGACGGAGATCCTATTCATTCTTACTGCATAAATTTCAGAACAGATAAATGATAAATTAATTTTATGAAAAAGGGTAGCGGAGATTATCAAATGATATTTCCGTTACCCTTTTTCTGTTATGGTAATATTCCGTAATGTGTTTATGTCTTTTCTTTTTTTATTATCACTTATATGATAATCCCTGTATTAATAACAGGTTTATGTCTTTTCCTTTTATTCTTACTTATTAGTTTCCCTGAACTGTTTAGGTGTCATTCCGGTATATTTCTTAAAATACTGAGAGAAGAAAGAAGGATTGGGAAAGTTGAATTCATCCGATATCTCACTTATCAGAACATTGACCTTTTTAAGTCTTGATTTTATATGGATTATTATGCAGTTTGTGATCCATTGTCCGGCAGTAATTCCGGAAACAAGCTTTACGACAAGTGAAAGATGTCTTGCCGTTATTGATTGTTCGCTGGCATAATATTCAATAGAACGCTGATCTTTATAGTTGTTGAAAAGAGAATATATGAATTTCTGAAAAATCTCCTCATTTCGACTGCAAGGCTGCTCAACGATAGGTTTTCTGCTTTGGTATATTGCAGCTACCTCATAGCTTATTATCTGAATGATATTATCATCTATCTCATCCCGGAACGGATGTTCTGTCTTTTTATTCATATCCATAAGCATATTATAAAGAGAAAAGACCTTTTCCCTTTCAGTTTCCGTAACTTTTATACAAGGATTATCCTTTATATTAAGATAATAAGATGAACGGCCTGTCATTGTAAAGTTGGCAAAAAAGTCGGAATCTATGTCTAAAATGAATCCTTTGAAATCTTTCGAGCTTTTCAGATGTTGTATTATAGTAAAAGGAAAGGCTACTACAAGATGATCTTTTTCAACGGTATAATGCTTCATATCTATCACTATATCCGTTTGCCCCGACTGACAGAAAAACAGACCTCCCCTTAAAAGTTTTACAGGCATATTGCCTGATTGAAGAAAATGCCCGCTGACACCGTCAACAATAGTATGATTATATTTTTCGCCCATATTGAATATTATTACCTTGCTTATCTTGCTTATTTTGCGCAATATAATCATTAATACTACAAATAGAACATTTCTTCTTTGAAAACAAACTTTATAATATAACTCCTCAAAGTTATATTTGTAATTATTAAACTATTGTGTATGAAGATATATAAGCTATTGATTCCGGTTGTTTTATTTATGACTTACTCCTGTCACAGAAAGGAGAAAATTGAAGACACTGTAAGAAGTGTGAAATGTGAAACAGTTATACCTGTTGAAGATAACAAAGAAGTTTCTTCATTTCCCGGTCGTGTAAAAGCCGCTTCCGACATTAACCTGTCATTCAGAGTAAGCGGTCCTATTGTGAAGATAAACTGTAAAGAGGGAACTTTCGTAAAACAGGGCACAATGCTTGCTCAGATAGATCCGCGTGATTATGAGACTCAGCTTTCAGCTACAGAAGCAGAATATAAAAGTGTGAAAGGAGAGGCCGAAAGAGTCATAGAGCTTTATAACCGACAGAGTGCGGCACAGAATGATTATGACAAAGCCGTTTACGGTCTGAAGCAGATGGAAGCCAAACTTAGCGCTCACCGCAATGCTCTTGCTGATACAAAGATATATGCTCCTTTTGACGGCTATGTACACAAACTTTATTATGATGAAAATGAAACTGTGGCAGCAGGACTTCCTATTGTCGCTATGGTTTCAACAAAAGGTCCTGAGGTGGAAATAAATCTTCCTTCTTCCGAATATCTTAAAAGAAACAATTATTCATCGGCTACATGTTATATAGATGTGTATCCGGGCAAAGTATTCTGTCTTGATTTGATAGGAGCTACGCCGAAAGCAAATCTTAATCAGCTTTATTCCACAAGATTTAAGATAATAGCATGTGAAGGAGTGACTCCTACACCGGGGATGACCGCCATGGTACGTATAAAATATAAAAATGAGAATGACAACAGTTTCCGTATTCCTGCCTCTGCGCTTCTCAATAAAGGCGACAACAGCTATGTATGGATATTCAATCCTTCTACAGATACAGTTAATCTGCGTAAAGTGAAAGTAGAGCAGCTTACTACCGACGGTTATGCTCTGATAACTTCCGGTGTAAAAGAAAATGAAGAAGTGGTAACCGCAGGGATAAATTCCCTGAAGGAAGGTCAGACAGTCAAGAAATTAAAGCCTGTTTCAAAAACTAACATAGGAGGTATTTTATGAATTTCGGAACATGGGCACTTAACAATAAAAAGTTAGTATATTATCTTGTTGCAATTCTTATCGCCGGCGGTATCATCTCTTATGACAGAATGAGTAAACTGGAAGACCCTGAGATCAAGGTAAAGCAGGCTGTTGTCATAACGACTTTTCCCGGTGCTTCACCCTATGAAGTAGAACTTCAGGTGACCGATCATCTTGAAAAGAGTATCCGTTCGATGGTAAATATCGATAAAGTGGAAAGTCAGTCATGCAATGACCTTTCGCTTATATCCGTATATCTGAAAACGACCGTTCCCGATCAGGAAACAGAGCAATACTGGGACATGCTTCGTCGTAAAGTAAATGATGCACAGAGCAAACTTCCAAAAGAAGCAAACACAAGTATCGTTGTAGATGATTATGGAGATGTCTATGGGATGTTTTATGCTTTGTCATCCGACGGTTACAGTAATAAGAATATGACCGATTATGCCGAACTCATTAAACGTGAGATTCAGAATCTTGACGGTGTATCACGTGTGGAGCTTTACGGAGTTTACGAAGATGTGATCAATATATCTATCTACGAGGAGAAACTTGCGAGTCTTGGAGTCTCTCCCGCAGAAATAATACAGACAATACAGGGACAGAATAAGACCATATATTCCGGATATTATAATTCGGGAGATATGCGCATAAGAGTAGCCGTCAATGATAAATACAAAGAGATAGAGGACATCGAAAACCTGATAATTCAGGGACATGAAGACGATCAGATGCGCCTTAAGGATATCGCAAAGGTGGAACGCGGCTATGCCGATCCGATGCGTAACTCTCTTACTTACGACCGTCAGCCTGCAATAGGAATTTCCGTTTCCGCTCTCAGCGGTACTGATATTATAAAAGTCGGAAGAAAGGTAGACGAACTTCTTGACAACCTTAAAGAAACATCTCTTCCTGTCGGTATTGAGATAAACAAAGTATTCTTTCAGCCGGAAAGGGTAGGACAGGCTCTCGGTACATTTGTAATCAACCTTGCCGAATCCGTTCTTATCGTTATCGTTGTGCTTATGCTCGCTATGGGATTCAGAAGCGGAGTCCTTTTGGGGACTACCCTTATAATAACGGTGCTCGGAACTCTCCTTTTCCTTAAAATACTTGGCGGAACGATGCAGCGTGTATCACTTGCCTCATTCATTCTTGCTATGGGAATGCTTGTCGATAATGCCATTGTCATTGTTGACGGTATTCTGACAGATATGAAAAAAGGAGTGGAGCCCAAACTTGCACTTACTGAAATAGGACGCAAGACGGCAATGCCTCTTCTTGGAGCTACACTTATCGCGATACTTGCCTTTTTCCCTATCTTCCTTTCTCCCGATACGGCAGGAGTTTATGTGCGCGACCTGTTTGTTGTTCTTTCCGTTTCTCTGTTTCTGAGCTGGATACTTTCTCTTACTATGGTGCCTGTTCAGGCAAGCTTCCTTCTTAAACCGGAAAAGAAAATAGAAAATGAAGAGAAAAAAGATAAAGGTGAAGTCTTTTATAAGATTCTGAGAAAAGTGCTTAATCTGTGTCTTAGAAACAGAACGGTGACTATTCTTTCAGCTGTCGCAGTACTTCTTATAAGTGTATGGTGTTTTAAATTCATTCCGAACAGTTTCTTTCCAGATATGAGTTATGATCAGCTTTATATCGAATATAAACTTCCGGAGGTTTACAACAGTACAAAGACACAGAAAGACCTTGATTCCATTACGAATTACCTGTTAAGCCGCGATCGTGTGAAACATGTGACAGCATCGGTAGGAGCTACTCCGAGCAGATATAACCTTGTAAGAAGTATTGCCACACCTTCGCTTTCATACGGTGAACTTATCGTCGATTTCGAATCTCCTAAAGATGTGGAAAAGAGCATTCCCGAGATTCAGGCATGGCTTAACGAAAACTATCCTCAGGCTTATGCCCGGGCAAAGCGGTATAATCTGATGTATAATAAATATCCTATCGAAGCAATGTTCATAGGTCCTGACCCTGCGATCCTTCGTGATCTTACTGATCAGGCAATGGAAATAATGGAAAGAAACGAGAATATTGTGCTTGTAACTTCCGACTGGGAACCCAAATCTCCTTTTATGGAAGTGGATTATAATCAGGCTATTTCAAGAAACATCGGACTTTCCCGTCAGGATGTAGGGCTTTCTGTTCTTGCTTCCACGGCAGGAATCCCGAGCGGAACTATTTATCAGGGAAACAAATCGGAGACTCTTATTATAAAATGCGTAGACGCTGACGGAAATCAGATCGAGAAACTTGATTATGCTCCTGTATTCTCTCTTCTTCCTTCTTTAAAGGATGTTGACCGCGATCTGTTGCAGGGAATAATGGCTGGTTATATTTCTCAGGAAGATCTTATAGCCGGATATCTTTCCACGGTACCGCTGCGACAGTCAATAAACGGAGTAAATATCAAATGGGATGATCCTCTTGTGATGAGATATAACGGTCAGAGAGCTATGCGCGCCCAGTGTAACAATATCACTTCTGTAAGTGCGGAAGCTGCACGCCGGCAGGTTGCCAAAGAGATTGAAGCCATTCCTCTTCCTGACGGATATTCTCTTCTTTGGGAAGGAGAATATAAGGCGAAAAACCAGGCCCTTCAATATCTGTTTGCAAATCTTCCTCTTGCGATAGTGCTGATGATAGCTATACTTATCATGCTGTTTAAGGATTACAGAAAGCCGCTTATAATCTTCCTTTGCGTGCCTCTTCTGTTCATCGGCGTGGTATTCGCAATACTCATATCCGGAAAATCATTCGGTTTCGTTGCGATATGCGGCATTCTGGGACTTATCGGTATGATGATTAAAAACGGAGTTGTACTTATGGATGAGATAACTGCGGAGATAGATTCAGGAAAAGAACCTGTTGCCGCTCTTATTGACAGTTCCGCCTCCCGTTTTCGTCCTGTTATGATGGCTTCACTTACGACGATACTCGGTATGATTCCGCTTCTTCCGGATGATATGTTCGGTTCGCTTGCTGCCACAATTATGGGCGGCCTTCTTGTCGGTACGCTTATTACACTGATTTTCATACCGGTGATTTATTCCATATTCTTTAAAATCAAGATAAAATGAGAAATCGTATAATATATATATTTCTGCTTATGGCTTTTGCGGTGCAGGCTCAGGATCTGACTCTTGAGGAGTGTCGCCGCATGGCTCTTGAGACAAACAGAAACGGAAAGATATCATCGCTGAGAAAGTTAATGGCAGACGACAATCTTAAGGCTTATAAAACAAATTATCTGCCGAAATTCTCTGTAACAGGCAACTATATCTATTCCAACGCCAAACCTTCACTTTTTATTGACGGAGGATATCTGCCCACTTTTACGCCTAATCCGACAACCGGAGCTCTGGAACCTAATATCATAGGATACGGTCCCGACGGCTCGCCTGTTTTCGGTAGTTACGCGCTGATGCCGGAGCTTAATTTCGACGTAAGGATAGAATCTGTGTTTTCAGGAGGCGCAAGAGTTGAGCAGCCTATTTATATGGGCGGAAAGATTGATGCTTCGGTAAGGATGGCCGGTCAGGCAGTTAAGATTGCATCTTATGATATCGTGAAAAGTGAAAAGGAGATAATTGAAAAGACCGATGAGGCTTACTGGAATCTGCTGAAAGTAGAGGAGCTGCTTAAAAGTGCTGCCACCTATCGCAATGTAGTGGCGGAGTTCAGCCGTCAGATGGAGAATGCCTACAGTGCAGGGATGAAAAATCAGAATGAACTTCAGAAAGTGAGAGTAAGGGTTAATGAGGCAGAACTTCTTTACCGTCGTGCGGAAAACGGAGTGAAACTTGCTAAAATGAATCTCTGCTATATCATCGGAATTCCACTCAATACTACTTCGGTAAATGTTCTTGATACAAATTCTCCGGAAGAGGACATAGATGATATGCATGCCGATATAACCAACCGTCCTGAATATGGCATGCTTCTGCATCAGGTCGAACTTAAAAAACAGAACGTACGCCTTGTAAGAAGTGACTTTATGCCACAGCTTGCGGCAATGGCTTCCTATAACTATACAAACGGTATAAAACTCGTAGATTCCAAACTGTTTAATAACGCTACTTTTTACGGAGGCGTGAATCTTAATATTCCTGTTTTCAACTGGGGTGAGGGCAGAAAGAAAATTTCCGCGGCACGTACGGAAGTTCTTATTGCCCAGACACAACTTGCCGAAGTAAGCGACCTTATGCAGCTTGAACTGATGAGAGCGCTTAACGAATATGATGAGGCATCGCTTGAAGTGAAACTTACAACGACAGCTCTCGATCAGGCTGAGATAAATCTTAAGATGAGCCGCGATCAGTATGAGGTCGGCATGGAGACTCTTGCCGATTATCTCGAAGCACAGTCTATATGGCAGAAGGCAATGAGCGACCTTATAAACGCAAGAGCCAAAAGACGAATAACTTATACGGCATATATGAAGGCCGCGGGGCTGTTGTAAATCACAATTTCTAATTTATATATTCCGTTTATCTGCAACCCGTACAGTGTTAATATTGCAACCGTACACTGTCAATATTAACACTGTAGGGTTGCAATATCGCAACTGTACGTCTTTTTTGAAAGATACTATTCAGACATCAATAATAATAAAACTACAATCATATAAATAATGCTTATTCTTTTAGTCTGTCTGCTCGTTACATTTGTCAAAACATATAAAACGAAAGAAAAATGAGATCTTTCTTTGTAATGATTTGTAAATAAGGAAAGTTTTTTTATCTTTGCACCCGCAAATAAACTTATTTAATCACAGTTTTATAAAAACGAGTATGAATCATTACGAAACCGTTTTCATTTTGACTCCCGTTTTGTCTGATGTTCAGATGAAGGAAGCGGTAGAAAAATTCAAGACTCTTCTTGTTAACGAAGGTTGCGAGATCTTGAATGAAGAAAATTGGGGCATGAAAAAACTTGCTTACCCAATTGAGAAAAAATCAACAGGATTTTATGTTCTTATCGAATTCAAAGCAAATCCTACTGTAATTGCTAAGCTTGAAACTCAGTACCGTCGCGATGAGCGCGTTATCCGTTTCATGTCTTTCAAAATGGATAAATACGCTTCAGAATATGCAGCGAAAAGAAGAAGTCTAAAATCTAAAGAAGTAAAGGAGAATTAAAAAATGGCAGCACAGAACGCATCTGAAATCAGATATTTGACTCCTCCTTCAGTGGATGTCAAAAAGAAAAAATATTGCCGTTTCAAAAAGAACGGAATCAAATATATCGACTACAAGGATCCAGAATTTTTGAAAAAATTCTTGAACGAACAGGGGAAAATCCTTCCTCGTCGTATCACTGGTACTTCTTTGAAGTTTCAGCGCCGTGTAGCGCAAGCTGTTAAGAGAGCTCGCCAGTTGGCATTGCTACCTTACGTAACTGATATGATGAAATAATTTAACAAGAGGAGGAAATTGACATGAGAGTAATTTTGAAAGAAGATATCCTTAATCTTGGGTATAAAGATGACGTAGTAGTGGTTAAAGATGGTTACGGACGTAACTTCCTTATTCCACAGGGTAAAGCTATTATTGCTTCTGAATCAGCATTGAAAATGCTTGCTGAAAATCAGAAACAAAGAGCTCACAAACTAGCTAAGATCAAAGCTGACGCTGAAGAACTTGCTGCTAAATTGGAAGGTGTAAGCCTTACAATCGGTGCTAAAGCTTCAACTAACGGTAAGATCTTCGGTTCTGTAAATAACATTCAGATCGCTGAATCTCTTGAAAAAGCAGGTTACCCGGTTGATCGTAAAGTTATCTACATCAAAGAAGCAGTTAAAGAAGTTGGTTCATACACAGCTACTCTTAAGCTTCACCGTGAAGTTAGCGTAGAGATCCCATTTGAAGTTGTTGCTGAATAATATTCGGTTTCGATATAAAGATCTTAAAAAGGATGTATCATTAATTTGGTACATCCTTTTTTTATGTAGTGAATAGGTAGGGTTAAAAAGATTATTTTTTAATATAAAAAACGTAAATAACACATTTATAAAATATTATATATATATTTGCTTTTAGTAAAATATATTATGTGCTATGGTTAACACGAATGAAAATTAGAAGAATATAAAAAAACACACATTTAAGAAACACACATTCATATATTTTTAGATTACATACAAAAACACATTAATACCATGACTCAAATTCATGGTAAACACTATCGTTACATTTTTTATTAACTAAATAATTTCGAAAAATGAAAAAACAACTACGCTACCTGATGGGCGTATCTCTGGCAACAACCTATGCTATGGGGGTACAGGCTCAGACTGACGTAACCAATGATTATCTTATCAATCCTTCGTTTGAATATATGAGTGAAGGAGTAACCTTTAATTCTGGAATCAATTCCCTTTCTCCGGGAGAGGTATTCTACGGATGGACAGCTCCGAATATTCAAGACGGTTTTGTAAATATTGATATCAACGATAATACAAATAACAATTCCGGATACGGAAAAACCGTAGCTCCAAGCGATGGCTCATTTTACTTTTATAACAGAAAAGGATGGGGGAATGCCTCAGCAGCATTGTCGCAGACTACAGCAACGCCTCTTTCTGTCGGAAGATATTATATTTCTTTCAATTATAAAGCAGGAATCAATAACAATCAGAATAACGTAACAGCTACAACGTTAGGTTTGGAAATCGTGCAGAACGGAGAGATAATCGGGTCTACTGATAATACATACGTAACAGTAAAAGCCGGAGCTTCGTTTTTTAATGATTCAGAATGGAAAACTATCGGTTTGTGGTTTGACGTACCGGCAGACGAAGTAATTACAATTAATGTAAACGAAGTTTTAGGTGGCGACGGTGGACGTTCTGATATCTGTATAGATAATTTCAGACTACAAAGATGGGAATCTGAAGAAGCGGTGAATTTTGCCAATGCTTCTGTTGAATCACCTATGGATATAAGCTATAAAGTTGTGAATACGACTTTCGATGAAGGAATCGCAGGATGGAACAGCATAGAAGGGTTTCAGAATAAAACAACTGCGACAAATCAGGCAGGAGCATTTTCCGGAAAGTTCTTTGAACACTGGAATAATGCCGGTGTAGTCGGAGCAATTAATCAGACTATTACAAATCTTCCTGCTGGTAAATATGAATTAAAAATTGCCGCATTCGGAAATAATGCAAATTCGGGATCAGGTCTTTATGTATTTGCTAACCAGGATATGACAGAGGTTACACAGAGTACTCCTCTATTTTATACTGTAAATACAATTCTTGCAGAAGGAGAAGAACTTAATATCGGACTTAATAGCACTACTACTACAAGTAACTGGATCGGTATCGATAATGTAAGCCTATATTATCTTGGAGAAGTTGCATCTTTCAAAGGTGAATATGACGCAGTTGTAGAAGCTGCTTTGGCTGCTTTGGCTGATGAAAAATATGCTGTTGTAACAGGTATCGAAAGAGCTGAACTGCTTGCAGAAACCGGAAAAGAATCTCCTGAGTCAGAAGAAGGTTATCAGGATGCTATAAAAGTTATCAAAAATCTTCAGAGTGCTTTTGAATCATCTGCGCTGAATTATAATGCGCTTATTGACGCGAAAGCTAAAATCGTAGATTTCGCTGCAAAAAAATATGCATCGGAACTAAGAAAAAATATAATCGCAGATTTGTACGAAAGTACAGCTGAAAGCGGAGATGAAGCATTAGCTAAAGTTGCTGAAATAGAAATCGAGATGCGCAAATATGCTGAATCTCATGCTTTGGCAGAAGGTGTTGAAGGTGCTCTTGATATGACCGATCTTATCGTAAGCTCACGTGCCGAGTCGCTTGAAGGATGGAATGTAAGTGCATCAGAAATCAATATTGGTATTCTTGACGGAGAAAAATTCATTGATGGTGACGGAAATTCAGATTATGCTTATTTTGATGGTTGGAACGGAAATGCCTGGGCTCTTGATTTTTCTCAGGAAGTAGACCTTACTGCAGGTGTGTATATGCTGACTGCAACAGGTCGTTGTGCTACTGGGGTGACATCATTTAAAGTTGTTGCGAATGGTGAATCTGCGAATATTCCTATTATGGGATCTTCTGAAGGAACATTCGGATTTGGATGGAATGATGCTTCTGTGGAATTTACTTTGTTTAATGACGGAAAAGCAAAAATCGGTATCCTGGCTGAATCTCCGGGTAATAACTGGCTTTCATTTACAAGATTCCGTTTAGTGCGTCTTGCTGATGTAACTGAAGATGTAACAGAACTGAAAGCTGAATATGATGCTTTAATTTCTGCTGTTGAAGAATCTTTATCAAACGATCTATATGCGAATGTAACAGGTGTTGAACGTAATGACCTGTTAGCGGAGATTGCAAAAGAAGAACCGGCTACAGCTGCTGAATATGGCGTAGCTATAGAAAATGTTAAGGCTTTACAGAATATCTTCGAATCTTCGGTAGCTGATTACAATTCATTTGCTGATGCAAAATCTGAAATCACAGAATATTCTGCAGATAAATATCCTTACGCTTCTTTTGAAAAAGAAAAAGCGATGAATGAATTTGCTGATTCGGCTGCGGAAAGCAAAGATGATGCTCTTGCAAAAACCTCAGAAATAAAATCTGCTATACGTAAATATGTTGAATCACATGCATTGGCAGAAGGCGTTAGCGGATCTGTAAACATGACAGCCTTTATTGTTAATGCTTCTGCTGAAGGTATTGAAGGATGGAATAATGCTTCTGAAGGAATAGATCTTGCTATTCTTGCCGATGAGAAATTTACTGACGGAGACGGAAATTCTGATTGTCCTTATTTCGACGGATGGAATGGAAGCCCATGGAAAGTGGATTTCTCTCAGAATATAGAACTGGTATCCGGTAAATATATGCTTAGCGTTACTGCACGATGTCATGAAAATGTAACTTCTTATGAGTTGAAAGCTAATGAAGAAGCGGTAAATATTCCGATCATCGGAGCTGCTGTAGGAACAGGTACATTTGACCGCGGATGGAATGATGCTTCCGTTGAATTTACGCTTAATACAAACGGAACAGCTAACATCGGTATCAATGCTGCATCTGAAGGTAACTGCTGGTTGTCGTTCACAAGATTCCGTCTTGTACGTCTTGGTGATGCTGTAATAACATCAATTGAAGATATTACAACAGAAAATCAGGATATGCCTGCTGATATCTATACTATCGACGGTAAACTTGTTAAGAAAGCTGCTACAGATCTTAACGGTCTTGAAAAAGGATTTTACATTGTAGGCGGTAAAAAAGTCGTAATAGACTAAGCCGTTGTAAAATATAATATTTCTTATCTGATCCGGTTCTTATGAATTTTCATAGGAACCGGATTTTTTGTTTCAAGAGACCGGATGACTGACATTAATAATTATCTATATTATTTATACGAAGAATAAAATCTGCATTTAAGAATTAATTATAAATAAACTAAAGTCACAATTTGATAAAACCTTAAAGTCATTTTATTATCATTATATTTGTAATACAACACATTACGAATAACACATAGAATCTGATAGTATGAAATTCTTTTATACGGTTTTGCTTATTCTCTTTTCTTTTACTTTATCGGCGCAGCATATAACGGCAAAGCAAATTCCTTTTTTTAAACAACTGCCTTCTAATGAAATATGGGATATCTGTCAGGATAAAGACGGCTATCTCTGGATATGCACAACTAACGGACTTGCCAGATATGACGGTTATGATATTAAATCATTCAGATCGGATCATCGAAAGCCTGAGTTATTGTCTGATAATTCCATTGCCTGTATAACAGATAACGGAACATATATATGGATTGCAACTCAAAAAGGAGTCGATCTTTATGATAAGATGACATGCAGGATAATGCCATTTCCTGATCCTCTTCTTCGTAATAAACACATAAACGCAATGACAGCCGACTCTTACGGCGTTACATGGATTGCAGCTGAAGGCAAAATATACAGTGCTTCGGCAGATTTAAATACCTTGAGAGAATATTCTCTTATGGGCCATGAAGGCAATGATATAAGGACTATAAATTCTCTTTATACGGATAAGAACGGTACGTTGTGGGTTCTGGCCAACGGAAGCGGTCCATTGAAATATGATATCCATTCAGACAGTTTTATCGCATATCCGTGCTTCGGAGAATCAAATACAGCTTTTGTCATGTATCAGGATAATGCGGGAAATTACAGAATAGGTACATGGGGTGACGGCTTATGGCAGTTTTATCCGGAAAGAACAGAGAACGGATATTATAGAAGGTTGTCAGTAATTAATGATAAGACAAAAAGCGAAGAACCGATTTTCTACAGTATAACTCAGGATGACATGTTCGGTTATATCTGGGCTTTGTCATACAATCAACTTTATGCTTTCAGTATAGAAGAAAACGGAAATCTTAAACAAGTGGATCTTGGTGATATCGTGGATACTCATATGATGTATACCCGGATATTTAAAGACAGAAACGGAAATCTGTGGCTTAGTTCTTATGATATGGCATATACCGTATTCTTTGATGATTCCGGTATTGAAACCTGTAACCTTAGCGACATAAAAGAAAAACTAGGGTGGGATGCAAATCTTTTGAATATGTGTCGTGATGAAGATAATATGATATGGCTGAACCAGGATCGTTATGGTCTTTGTCTTTATGATCCGGAATATGATAAGATATTATTCCCTCAGAATAATAGTGATACTTTCGAGGCTTCGCTAATGATAAATTCCGTATTTAACAAAGGAATATGGTTATGTAGACGTAATTCTCCGGAAATACTCAGACTGTCGCAGAAAGATGTCAAAATAAATATAGAAGAAAGCGTAAGAATAGATCGCTATGTATCTTCTTACGGACAGATGCAGCAGATTGAGGAAGACAGTAAAGGGAATCTGTGGATTCTTACTTCCGAAAAACTGTTGTTCAAACCAGAAGGAGAGCAAATTATAAAAGACGTTACGGATGAGTCTGTACGAATGACATGTATGGCTGAGGATTCTCAGGGAAATATGTTCTTTGTATCTGATGACGGCATAGTTTATGGCATATTATCTGCTGAAGAAAATATAAAACCGGGAAGAACGGAAATGCAGATTTCTCTTAAAGATAAGGAAGAGATAAGATTTGCCGGAACAGATAATAACGGAGTATTCAATATGATTTCAAATCTTGGAAATGTATACAGATCTTCAGATACAGGTTTTGTAAATATAACAGTTCTTGAAAAGGAAGTGGAAGATTGTTCCGTACTCAGTCTTATCGCTGAAGGAGATATGTTATGGATAATAACCAATAAAAAGATTATCTGTTATGATTCGGCAAAAGAGATATTGAATAAATACTCTACAGTTGACAGTAATATTTCTGTAAATATTTTTAGAAACAAAGCAGTCTTTTCTGACGGAAATGGCGGACTATATGCCGGAGGACATGGTGGCTTTGTATATATAAGACCTGATGCCGGTGTGATTTCAGAGAATAATGAATATGACATAGCTGTGACTGATATCTGCATTGACGGAAACAGTCTGTTTTTCGGTGAAAAAATTCCGGAATCGGGCAGCACTGTCAATAAAGTGAGACTTAGTCCGGATGCAAGAAATATAGAGATATTCTTCTCTTCTCTTCAGTATTCACTGATCGGAGGACCTCGAATCGCATATCGCCTGGAAGGAATTGATAAAGAGTGGATATATGCGGATGCAGAAAAAAACAGTGCTTTTTATAACAGGATAGATAAAGGTTCGTACACTTTACTTATGAAAACTGAACTTGGATCCGGAAAATGGAGCGAACCGCAAATAATGATGATAATAGATAAGGCTCCTGCCTTTTATGAAACAATATATGCCTTTTTATTATATCTTATTTTAATTGTCGGCACAGGATTTTTTGTCATAAGAATATATGTAAAGAAGAATGCCGAAAAGAGTGACCGAAAATTCAGAGAAGAGCTTACGAGAATCAAACTTGATTACTTTACAAATGTATCACATGATCTGCTTACTCCGCTTACTATAATATCGGCAACGGCGGAACAGATTGATATCCTTACAAAAGAAAATAAGAAACATTCTGTTATACTCAGATCCAATGTCGAAAAACTTAAACGACTGATACAGCAGATTCTTGATTTCCGTAAAATAGATATGGGAAATATGATTCTAAAAGCTTCTTACGGTGATATAAAAGAGTTTGTTTTCGAAATATGTGATACGGGATTCCGACAGCTTGCAGAAAAGAAAAATATAGATCTGCGAATAAAGGCAGGTTCAGCGATGATAAACGGATATGTGGATTTCGATAAGCTGGATAAGATCGTTTATAATCTTATGTCTAATGCCGTTAAATATACTCCGGAGAATAAAAGTATTGATGTAAGCCTTCAGATTATTGAAAGAAACAGTTTGAGATTTCTGAATATAAAGGTTGAAGATACAGGTATGGGGATTGAATCAAAAGACCGTGAACTTATATTCAGCCGCTTTTATAATGACAGAAAAAACCGGGGAATAGAATCAAACGGAATAGGTCTTTCTCTGACAAAGGAACTTGTAATACTTCATCATGGAACGATAGAGGTTGAAAGTGAAATTGATAAAGGTTCCTGTTTTACTGTTGAAATTCCGATAGATGCAGCTTCTTATAATGAAGATGAGCTGGCAGAGGAGATAATAACAGAAGATAAGAATGAAGCAATATATGAAGAAAACACCGTAGGTGAAAATGAAGAAAAACCTACAATTCTTCTTGTAGACGATAATATGGAACTGCTGTTTGTGATGAAAAGGATTTTCAGCGAAAGATTTAATGTCCTTACAGCCGGCAATGGCAGACAGGCTAAGGATATATTTAATTCTTCTTCGGTTGATCTTGCCATATTCGATGTTATGATGCCCGATATGAACGGATGGGAATTATGCCGTCAGATAAAGGATGATATCAGATTCAGTCATATTCCGATAATAATACTTACTGCTAAAAAAGGCATTGACGACCGGATAGCTTCATATGAAGCAGGTGCGGATGCATATATTGCAAAACCGTTTGAATCAAAAGTTCTGCTTGCGCGAACAGGAAATCTGCTCCGCTCTTTCAGATTGCGACAGGAAGCTTTCCGTAAAGAAGAGAATGTGAATCTTGAGGGTCTTTCTTACCAGTCGGCCGACAAACAGTTTCTTCAATATGTAATAGAGTCGATAGAGCAGCATATTGAAGATGGCGAATTTGATGTGGAATCACTTTCAGCAGAACTCAATATGTCGAAATCAACTTTATACAGGAAAATAAAATCTATGACGGGGCTGACGCCTCTTGAGTTAATAAGGAATATAAAGATGAAGCGTGCATGTATGATGCTTCTTGAAAAGAAAATGAATATCTCTGAAATAGCTTATGCCGTTGGTTTTGGCAATCCGAAATATTTTACGAAATGTTTTAAGGAAGAATTTAGTATGACACCAACGGAATATCAGCAGAAAAACACCCTTTGACAGGGTGTTTTTTTATGTCATTATGGTGTTTAAAAGTGTCATGACCGAATAATATATCATCATCTGCATATTTTAATCTCTGAATATTAATGAAATAAAAGTTCTTTTGCTTCAGAGTTTCACAATCGCGGGACTCTGCGATATGACAATAATTATAAACACATAGATATGAAAAAATCAAACGGTAATCTGTTTATTCATGCCGCATTCTGGGCATTATGTATTTCAGGCAATATGGATGCCGCGGAAAGAAAACTTCTTTTTAATGACAGCTGGAAGTTTCATCGCGGAAGCATAGCAAATGCCGAACTGGAAAATTTTAATGATTCAAAATGGAGAACTCTTGATGTCCCTCATGACTGGAGTGTAGAATCTACTGCAGTATTTAAAAACGGAATTACTGTAGGTCCGTTCTGTAAGATAAATGAAGGAGGAGCAGGAGGTGCGGATACAGGTCAGACGCTTGGAGGCGAAGGCTGGTATCGTAAGGACTTTACTCTTGATGCGGAAGATAACGGAAAGATACTTACGCTTTATTTTGAAGGAGTATATAATAACTCTGAAATATATGTAAACGGCAAGAAAGTATATTTCAATCCATATGGTTATACTTCATATAAAGTGGATATAACACCTTACTGCAATAAACCGGGCCGAAAAAATACTGTTGCAGTACGTGTACTTAATGTGGGTCAGAATACGCGCTGGTATGCAGGTTCGGGAATATTCCGTCATGTCTGGCTTCTTAAGACAGAAAAGACTCATCTTGAAGAATGGGATACTTATCTTGATGCATCGGAAATAAAAGATAAGAAAGCGGTAGTGAAATTCTCTACAGTACTTCATAATAAGAATAATCATATTAAAAACGGAAAACTTAATCTGCGCATACTTTCACCACAAGGCAAAGAGGTATATTCTATGGTGAGAGATGTAAATATGAAAGACGGTACTCCTTTTGCCGAAAACTTTGAGATATCCAGACCTCAGCTATGGTCGGTTGATACGCCTCATCTTTATAAAGCGGAAATAACACTTTCTTCAGAAGATAAAGAATATGATAAGATATCTGTACCTTTCGGTATAAGGACAATCTCTTTTACCGCGCAGGACGGCTTTATGCTGAACGGGAAATCAATGAATCTGAAAGGTGGCTGTATTCACCATGATAACGGGTTACTCGGAGCTGCGGCTATAGACAGAGCTGAAGAAAAGAAAGTGGAACTTCTGAAAGCTAACGGATATAATGCTGTAAGATGTGCCCATAATCAGGTCTCGGAATATTTTCTTGAAGCATGCGACAGACTGGGAATGCTTGTAATTCATGAAACTTTCGATCAGTGGCAGAAGCCTAAAAGAGATAACGATTATGCTCAGTTTTTTGACGAATGGAGTGATAAGGATCTTATAGCATCCGTGCGCCGTGACCGCAATCATCCTTCCATCATAATGTGGAGTATAGGAAATGAGATAGAGCAGAGAGCAGATATGCCTGAGGGAGATTTGATATCCCGACGTCTTGTAAATACGATAAAGACTTATGATAATGCAAGATGTACGACTATCGGAGCCAACGATTTCTGGGACAGACGTCATTTCTCATGGGATAACGATTCTCATCGTGCATTTCAGAATGTAGACGTTGCAGGATATAACTATGTATGGCAGAAATATGAAAGCGATAATAAAGCATATCCGGAACGTGTGATCTACGGAAGTGAATCTTATCCGAAAGAGATAGCACAGAACTGGAACCTTGTAGAAAAACATCCTTACATAATAGGAGATTTCGTTTGGACGGCAATCGATTATATCGGAGAGGCTGGACTGGGACATGCTCTTGAACTGGGAGAGGGAGAATGGGATCCACAGTTTATGGGATGGCCATGGTATAATGCATGGTGCGGAGATATAGATTTTTGCGGAGATAAGAAACCTCAATCATATTACCGTGATATTATATGGAGAGAAAGACCTATAGTGATGGCTGTGCGCCGTCCTGTTGCTCCGGGAAAAAGAGAAGTTGTAAACGGATGGGGCTGGACAGATGAATTACTTAAATGGAACTGGGAAGGTTATGAGGATCAGCCAATGAGAGTGAATGTCTACAGCCGTTCTCCTCTGGTAAGATTATATCAGGACGGTAAACTTGTAGGAGAAAAAACTACGGATCCTGAAACATATACAGCTACATTTGAAGTAAGATATACTCCGGGAGAATTAAAAGCAGTCAACGTTGAAAAGAAAAAGGAGACATCCTCATTTATTCTTAAAACAGCAGGCGAACCGGCTTCTATACGTCTTGTTGCTGACAGAAGTGAAATAAAGGCTTCTAAGAATGATCTTTCATATGTAAAGATTGAAGTTTTAGATAAAGACGGTAATATCGTACCTGATGCCTCACTTCCGGTAAATATAAAATGCTCCGGAAACGGTAAGGTGATAGCATCCGGCAACGGTGCCTATACCGATATGGAAAGTTTCAGATCAATGAGTCCTAAAACATTCAGAGGGAAAGCGATAGCCATTGTCCAACCGGACGGAGAGAAAGGAGAAATCAGTCTTACAGTTTCTTCTGAAGGAATGAATGACGCTACAATAACTATAAACACATTATAGCAAATACAATTTGTGATAATTAATTAATAATAAAAGTATATTAGGATAAGTAGGTTAAATATGAGCCATTCGGAGCAATTCCGGATGGCTCTCTTTACTTTTGTTATACATTAAAGATTAGAGAGTTCGGAATAAATAAATATCTTTAGGGACTTAATAAAAATAACACATTGACAATATCCTTAAATCACAAATGATATGAAGAAAATTTACGCGTTTTCTACACTTATGTTATTATCCGGGCATTATTCTTTTGCCTCTTTAACATCAGAAAAGCTGAATTCTTTGATTGCCGAAGCAGAAGCAATCATGATAAACAGCGAAAGTTCCGATAAAGCGGATTTCTCCGCGAAATTTACAGCTATTAAATCTACGGATATAAATTCTGAACAGAAACTTACTGAAACTGAAAATGAACTTCAGTCTCTGATACGTTCGTATGTAGTTAAAGCACAACCTGTTAATGGATATGCTTTCGACTATACATTCCTTATGGTGAATCCCGAACTCTCGGAATATAATGTGGGCTGGACGGAAACTCCTACTATCGGTTACGGAGAAGCTGAGATATACAACAGAACATATGATATGTATCAGATTCTGCGCGATATGCCTGAAGGAAACTATCAACTTAATGTACAAGGGTTCTACAGACAGTCGATGTGGTATAACGGTATTGTTAATGAAGCTAATTCAGGATGTGCCATTTACGGAAATGAGCAGGTAAAACCTCTTGTAACACTTTATCAGGAGCCGGATGCGCAGCAATTCCGAAACAATGCGGGAGGATATGCCAATTCTATGTACGACGCAAGTCTGGTATTCGCTCAGGGATTCTATACAGGCAATGCCGTAAATTTTTATCAGAGTGCAAATGACGATATGCAGATCGGTATTCGTAATACCGGAACAGCAAACGGCAACTGGACATGCTTTAAGAATTTCACACTAAAATATCTTGGCAATTCAGGAGAAAAAGCAGCTTCGGCTTACAGAATAAGCTGTCCTAATTATGGCGACGGAAGCATAATGCCGGGATCATATGCGGGAAATGATTATCCTGTATATTACAGTTCTTCCGTTGTAAACGGAGAAGAAGGTTACTGGTATCTTACAGAAGAAGAAAAGGGGAAATATTCGATACGTAACGCTGCTAACGGAAAATATATAACATGGGACGGTGAACGCATCGAATCTTCAAAAAGATATATGGATCTTACTGACAGGATGTTTGGTGACAGTTCTCTGTGGACACTTAATAAAGTAGATGACGCCAATTTCTGTATCCGTAACGTCTATAATCCTGAGGAATTATGGGATACAAGAAGCGGTTCGCAGATGGTCGGTACATATACTAACAGCGGAACGCCTAACAATTATCAGAAATATATGTTTTACGATGCTATGGGCGAACTTATAACAGAGTTCAATGCTACATGGCTGAATAAAGGAATAAAGAATATAACATTCAACGGTAGTCCGGTTGCTTATAATCAGCTTGATAAGAATTATCTTGCCGGTGTCGCTCTTGACGTAATGGACAACGGTTCATTTGAAGCAGTCGTAAATTATACCAAAAACGAAGGCTGGAGTAATCTTTATATCGACGGTAAGGAAGTTGCAAGCGGTGATACTTATACTTTCTCCGGAATCTTCGCGAATTATGAATTTGTCTTATCCGTAAAAGATGAGATGGAAAACGAGTCTGAATCCTATCTTTCTTTTACAGGTCTTCCGATTGTACAGATCAACGGTAATTTCTCACCGGAATACAGCAAAGGTTCAATACGTGTATATGAACCGGGTAAAGAGGGTGCCGATACTTTGATGAATGCAAGAATCAGATGGCGCGGAGCTTCCACTCTTTCAAGAAACAAGAAACAGTATGCTGTAAAACTGTATGATCCTGACGGGAAATCCATGGACGCGAGCTTCTTCGGTCTGCGTAATGATAATAACTGGATTCTTGACGGTATGAGTATTGACGTGGCACGTATGAGAAACCGTGTATGTACGGATCTGATGCAGTCGTATGCGGCAAAACCATATTATTATGAAGAAGAACCGAATATGATTAACGGTACAAGAGGTCATTTCGTTGAAGTATTCCTTAATGATCAATATGTCGGCATCTATTGTATGACAGAGAGAATGGACAGAAAACAGCTTAAGCTGAAGAAATATGATGAGGCTAAGAATAATATCCGCGGTCTGTTGTGGAAAGGTAAAGAATGGAGTTATTCTATCTTTATGGGACATGATTACAACAGTAATTATTATCCGATGAAAAGCCCTGTGATGTACAGTAATGATTATGATACATGGGACGGTTATGAAATGGAATATCCTGATCTTAGCGACGGAGAACCGATTAGCTGGGGCGAACTTTACGATGCGGTAAACTTTGTATGTACTGCTCCCGATGCTGAATTCGTAGAAGGAATAGCCGATTATTTCGATATGCCGGTATTGATGGATTATTATATTTTCATGGAGACTATCTTAAGTTCGGATAATCACGGAAAAAATATGTTCTTCTTCGTTTATAACCGTAACAAAGATAAAAAGATAAGTTTCGGTCCGTGGGATCTTGATTCTACATTCGGGCGCAGATGGAATTCTACCACTATAGCTCCGGATCAGGACTATACAGATTATATTACAGTACATGAGCATGGGGATTATAATCTCTTCAAGAGAGTAAAAGAACTTAACGTTAATAATTTCCAGGATTCCGTTCGTTACAGATATAAAGAGCTTCGTTCGGCGCAACTTCATACTGATACGATCATCAAACGTTTCACCGACTATAAGGATATGTTTGATATTAGCGGAGCAAGCAGAAGGGAAGAAAACAGATGGACTAACACAGATGCTGGAACTCTTAATTTCGATAATGAAATGGAATATCTTTCAAACTGGGTTACTACAAGAATGAACTATCTTGATGATATGTGGAATATCGCCGAGCTTCCTGAGTTTCCTAATATTCCTTCAGGTATAGAAGTCGTTACTCCTGAAAATGGAATTGAAAGTATCGGTGTAGGGCGTAACGGCGTGATTATAAAATGCAGTACTTCAGTTGAAATTGCTATTTATAATACTTCCGGTCAGTTAGTAAGAAAAACTATGCTTTCGGAAGGAGTTAATGAAATTCCTCTTCAGAAAGGCGTTTACATCATTAACGGCAGGAAAATAGTTGTTCTTTAATTTCCTTATTAATAAATCTCATATAAGAATCTCCGTAAAAGTCATTAAACTTTTACGGAGATTTTTTTGTTTACAGGATTTTGTAACCTGAATAATTGCAGGAAATTTTTTAAAAAATTCCTGCATATAAAAAGACGGAAACATAAAAGAAGAAGCAATTGCAAAGCTTAATAAATGTGTAATTTATTTATCTTTAAATTAAAATGAAATAACTGATGTTGTCTGAAAAGTTATATTAATTTTGCGCTCTTTATGCTTATGGTGTCTGTATCTTCCTCTACATCACATATAAAACTGCTGAAAATTAATATCAATAATAAATATTCAAAATTATGAAAACTAAAAATTCCTTTCTGTTTCTTGCTTTTATAGCCTTATCCTTACTTTTTTCCGGTTGTGATAAAAACGACAATATAGAGATTGATGATGATGATTCCTCAGAATTAAATATCGGTGTACATAAATTTATCATTGAAGTAACAGGAGATGACGATGTGATACAGGTTGCCAATTTTGTGGGAAGCACAGAAACCGGTCTTGCGAAACTATATGATGAGGATGGAAAATATAAAGGAGAATCCTACCTTGAAAGTACAACAGTAGGTAAAACTAAAAGAATAGTTTGTCAGTCTTCAGATAAATGTATTAATCTTATTCTTGCATATAATCTTGCAGGTAGCAAAAACGAAAAAGCTACAGTAAAGATAAAATCTTATATAGGCGACAAACAGATTCATAATATGGAGGAATCTCTTGGCGCAAACGGCGATTCCTTTTATTATCAGGTTACCTTGACTACTGATAATGAATAATGTATTAAAAATTTGAGCTTAGTATTATCACATAAAAATATGTCCATCATCGGATTTCTGACTTTTGGAGTGATCAAAACATCAGCATCAATGAAACATATTTAAATATCTTATATATTTCAATAACAATTGTTTAATTTTGCGCCACTTACTAAAAACTTACTAAGATGGCGCAACAGCGATTGTTGAAAGACAGAATCACATTAAATTATCGCTCTCTCCTTATTCTTTGGTGCAGCACGGCAGTAATTTATGCCGTTGTAAAAATGGCGATAGGAAAATTCAATAATTATAAGATTTTTGAGAATGTATATTTCCATGCCAGAGAAGGAATCGGCCTTTATGGCGATCATTTTGCGGAATATTACGATTCTAACCATTACGGCATAATATTCAGTGCCATAATCGCACCTTTTGCTCTCCTTCCTCAATGGATTGGCGTGATATTATGGATCATAGCCAATACCATGCTTCTTTTTTACGCAATAAAGAAACTTCCGCTTAATTTCAGTCAGAAAAGATTTATATATCTTTTCTCTTTCATCGAACTTCTTACTGCACAGTCTATGCAGCAGTTTAATATTTCTGTTGCCGCTTTTATTATTCTTACTTTCGTATGGATAGAGGAGAAGAAAGATTTTTGGGCAGCGTTTCTCATAATACTCGGCACTCTTGTAAAACTATATCCAATAGTAGGACTCGCATTTTTCTTCTTTTCAAAGAACAAAGTGAAGTTTATCCTTTCTCTGATGTTCTGGGCTGTAGTTCTTTTCTGTCTTCCTATGCTTTATACTCCAGGACCGGAATATGTGGTAAGTCAGTATTTCGAATGGTTTGAACGTCTTGAAATCAAAAATGAGATAAATAAATTTGCCATTCCTCAGAATATATCCCTTCTTGGCATAGTGAGAAAGATAAGCGGAAACGGAGATTACAGCGACCTTTGGCTTCTTGTTCCGGGTGTGATTATGTTTCTTATTCCTTATCTGAGAATAAAAGATTATTCGAAGCTCTCTTTCAGAATGTCATTTCTTGCCAATGTCCTTTTATTTATGGTTCTGTTCAGTACCGGCAGTGAGGGAAGCGGTTATATAACAGCGATGATAGGTATAGCATTATGGTATATTGTGAGCCCAAGTAAAAATAAGAAGTCTCAATTCTTATTTATGATGGTCGCCATGATCATTGTGGCACTTTGCTCAACCGAAATAGTTCCAAAGACAATCCGCGTTAACTTCATCACCAAATATGTTATAAAAGCATGGCCGTGTACTGTGGCATGGCTGATTCTTATGTATGAAATGATCTTTTCAAAATATGAAAACAAGCTTTATACACCGACTATGTATGAAAATTATTATACAGAGAAAGAAATAGAGGAAGAAATTTGTTATAATGTATAAATGAAATTATTATATTTTTAAAATTTATAATATATTTATATTAATACAAATATAACCGATATGAAAACACCCAAACTATTATTTTTAGCAGGGCTAATCGCTTTAGCAGGTTGTCAGCTTAAAGGAAGCGATGAACAGAAAATCGAAAAAGCTGATGAGAATAAAAACGAGGTAGTTCAGGCAATCATGGAACGCCGCAGTATAAGAAAATACAAGGACAAACCTGTCGAAAAAGAAAAGCTCGATCTTGTCGCGACCTGTGGAATAAATGCTCCGAGCGGCATGAATAAGCAGCCCTGGGAAATAAGAATAGTCGACAGTAAAGCATATATCGACGGTATTACAGATATTTTTAAAGAGGCTAATCCTAAAGTGCAGGAAGATCCGAACTTTAAGAATATGTTCAGAAACGCTCCTTGCGTTATCTTTATCGGAACTCCCGCAAATGGCGGAAGTGAATTCGACTGTGGTCTTGCTGCTGAAAATATGATGCTTGCGGCTTATTCGTTAGGTTTGGGAACTTGTTGTCTGGGTGGTCCTATCAGATTTATGAATGATAACGACAAAGCGAAAAGTTATCTTGAAAAACTAAAATTCTCAGATGATTATAAGCTTTTATATGCTATCGCAATCGGATATCCGGATGAGACACCGGATGCGAAACCAAGAGATTCGAATAAAGTGATGTTTATCTACGATTAGAAAAATATTAATGTATAAAGTGTCGGAAATTAAGTTTTCCGGCACTTTTTTATTTTATACACTACCATTTTTATTTTATACCTTTATTTTAAAAGATTCCCTTTGTCAATTCCGTTGACTCCCGGCTGAAGGGAGATTGTTTCCCGGCTGCAGGACTATTGAATATCGTCCGGTGGCATATCGTCTTCCTCTGCGAGGCAGTATGTACACAGCCCGTAGATTACTTAAACAAACATGGAAAAAAATTTTCGAAGAATATAAATTTTACATTATCATTACAGATTATAAATTGTAAAAAAATAATTCACTTTAATTTACAATTGTAAAAATTTTAAACTGAAAAAATAAAACTATTTTCTTGCAAATTAAATAATTATGATTTCCTTTGTGGAAGAACTTAATTTATATGATGGGAGATTTATTTCCATTGCACTGTATTCTTTCAAAGAAATATTGGCGAATTCATTCATTGTCAATACTTTACCCTAAGTATATATGATGTTCTTTAAATTTTATTTCTAATTTTTTATTTTTTATTTTTATGAACATTTACATTGGCAACCTTAACTACAGAGTTAGGGAAGCAGATATACAGCAAGTATTGGAAGAATATGCACCGGTAGCTTCAGTAAAAATCATCAAAGACCGTGAAACAGGAAAATCTAAAGGTTTTGCTTTTGCAGAAATGGAAAACTCAACTGCAGCTCTTCAGGCAATTGAAGAACTTAACGGTGCTGAGTTTGAAGGCAGAACAATGGTTGTGAAAGAAGCTCGTCCTAAGTTTTGATATTGATTTCAAGATAAATAAATAATCAAAATACAAGGAAAAGAATTCCTTATTAACGCTCCTTATTTATTATAGGGAGCGTTTTTTTATTGCGCGGATATTGTATATTTACATAAAACAAAATAAAATAAGATGTCGCGATTGTTACTTTCTGATACCGGAAATAAATTACTTATATTATTCCTTTATTTTTTCGCTTTTACTCTGGTTGGTATTATAGGTTCGACTCTGCTTCTTATAGTGCTTCAGTTATCAGGCGATAACTCGATGGCGAATTCTCTTCGGATAACTCAGGTCATACAGACTACCATGATGTTTATACTTCCTGCATATTTTTTCGCAAGAAAAATTTCAGACGGTAATGCTTCTGAATGGCTTACTCTTAATAAGCGCCCTGCTTTCGGAGATCTTGTAGTGATTGCCTTTACCGTTGTAGTTTCCATTCCTTTCAACAGTCTGCTTTATGATATCAACCGTGCGATAAGTTTCCCTTCATTCATGGAGCCTTTGCAGCAATGGCTGTGGGACCGTCATAATGATGATACTATAAAAACTATCCTGCCGTATGACAGCATAATGAATATTATTATTTCACTTCTTATAGTGGGTGTCGTGGCAGGTTTTGCGGAAGAGATTTTTTTCAGAGGGAGTCTTCAGAAAATAATCTACGGAGATAAGCCTGACAGTCGCAGCGCTCTGAAATCCATTATTATCACATCTCTTATTTTCAGTGCCTTCCATA
>CAMTON010000033.1 GCA_947074105.1 uncultured Bacteroidales bacterium | reverse complement strand
GAGTAGAAATAACAAGTCTCCTCTTTATGGAGATAAGCTTATTAAAATATATAAGACCTTCTTTAAAATGAATCTGCCATTTTAAAGAAGGTCTTTCTTTGCTCTGTTTGTGCGTAATTTCCAGTCAGAATATTTCAGAAAAAGCTTAACGATAAATAACTGATGCTCTCTCATTATATGAAAGTAATCACGCTATACAACGTCAGTTTAACAGATATATTTATTTCAGGGTAATTATTTTTGCCTTATATTCCTTAGGTGATATTCCGAAGAGTTCCTTAAACTGTCTGGCAAAATAAGCGGGAGAATTAAATCCCACACTATAAGCTACCTCTGTTGAATTTAAATTGCCCTGACTTAAAAGATGAGCTGCTTTTTTCAGGCGTATACTTCGGATAAACTCACTTGGAGAAGTACCTGTAATTGAATTAATTTTTCTATAAAGGTTCATTCTGCTCATTGCCATTTCTGAACTTAATATTTCAACGGAGAAATCAGGATCACTGATATTATTTTCGATTATTTTTATTGCCTTTTCAATAAGTTTTTCATCAAGTGACGAAATGGTGATAGTGGCAGGCTCTATCTCTAAATTATTCTGAAAACATTTTTGACGATAAAGTCTCCTTTGCAACAGATTTTCAATTCTTGATAAAAGGATATCATTATTAAATGGTTTTGTAAGATAAGAGTCTGCACCTTCTTTATAACCACGTTTCATATTGTCTACATCAAAACTTGCTGTCAGAAGAATAAAAGGAATATGTGATGTCCGGATATTATTCTTTATCATATTGCAAAGGCCAAAACCGTCGATCACAGGCATCATAAGATCAGAAATAATCAGATCCGGCTCTTTTTCAAGAGCTAACCGAAATCCTTCATCTCCGTTTTCTGCTTCTAAAATCAGATAAGACAACGAAAGTTCTGTTTTAAGATATTCCCGGAATTCATGATTATCTTCGACAAGAAGTAACTTTTTCTTTTTATCGTCATAAACAGCATCCACGTCCTTAGCTTTTGTTATAATATCATTATGGCGTTTATTCAGTTTTTCTTCTTCCGCTGAAACCGAGTCAACAGGAAGAAATATGTCAAATAAAGTTCCGTTACCTTCTTCACTTTCAACTTTTATAGTACCCTTATGCATTGAAGTATATTCTTTTACAATATGCAATCCAATTCCTGTACCTGTAATGATTTTCCCGGTTCTGATCTGCTTATAACGTTCAAAAATAAAAGGTATGTCTTTTTCAGAAATTCCTTTACCGTTGTCTTTTACCCTTATTACTGCGAAGTTTCCATTTCCAACTTTTTCATATCTAAGAGACAATTCTATTTTTCCGTTTTCCTGTGTGAACTTTAAAGCATTTGAAAGAAGATTATTGACGATTTTATGCACTTTGTCAAAATCGGCATTAATGATACAATGTGCTGCATCGCAGGTATAATTAAAATCAATTTGTTTTTCCTGTGCGGAATACAGAAAGTCCTCATACAAAGAAAGAAGAAACAGATTCATATCACCTTTAGAACAGAAAAGCTCTTCTCCCTTCACCTCTATTTTCCTGAAATCAAGAAGCTGATTGACAAGTTTAAGCATATTATCGGCATTCTTCTTCAACGCACGCAGCTGTAACTGAAGATCCGGCGATTCCGTTTTTCTGATAATGCTTTCAAGCGGTGTTATTATAAGTGAAAGAGGAGTTCGTAACTCATGGCTCACATTTGTGTAGAACATATACTTCATTTTTGTAACTTGTTCTTCCATTTCGAATCTGTGTTTATTCTTCTGTCTTAGAAGATATTGACGCATGGCATAGATAATCAAAGATGTCAGTATTATGAAATAAGAAGCAAAAGCCAACCATGTCGCATACCATTCCGGTGCACGGTATATTCTTATTTTTGTTATATCATGCGACCAATAACCGTCCTTATTTCTTGCCTTAAGCTCTATAACATGGTTACCGGAGTTTAATCCCATAAGAAGTATGCTGTTTTGTCCTTTGGGTATATAATTCCAAAAATTGCAATTTTTATTGGTTCTGAAGGCAAACTGAGTATTATTCCTGTTTATGGGATCCAGCGTAGATATAAAAAATTCTATGTTTCTTTCATTATGATTAAGTTCGATATTTAAATTTTCATCACAGATAAGCCGTTCTTCACCATTAACTTTAACTGACGTAATGTATACTGAAGCGATGCCGGCTAATTGTATTGTTTCCGAATTAGATGGAGTATATTTACACATGCCTCCTGTACCTCCTATATACATAGAACCAGAGTCATCTTTTCCGAATTTAAGAAAATTCAACATAGATGCAACTTTGGAATAACTGTTGATGGAAATGTAAGAATGATCCTTATAGTTTAATTTAATGGCATTCCTGTCTGTAAGAATACATATATTTCCGAAAATATCGGTTTCAAGATCCATGATTGGCTCTCCGCTCAACTGAGCTTCTTTTGTATATGATATAAAATTCTCTTTTTTATAATCCGTAAAATACAGATTCCCCTGTTCTGTATTAAACCATAATCTTTCTTCAGAATCAATAATTAGATTTTGAAGTCTTTCGTTTGAAGCGATTGATCTTTTATTACCGTCAGCATAGTAACAAAGAAGACCTTTAGTTTCTGTTGTAACAAAAATATCTCCATTTTTATTAGAGACTATATCATTGATAATACCTGTTTTCTCCCATACTTTATCGAGTTTATCCGATTTTATATCTAAGTGATAAAGATTTTCAGAAGTACCAATCCATAAGTCATTATTATGATCTTCATAAATACATCTTACAGACTCCTTCGAATGAAGAGGTAATGTGGCTATTTCTGTACTTACAACTTCTTCGTCTTTAAGTTTCAGATGGATTATTGTATAGTTGCTCGCTACTGTATATATACCGACATCATTATTAACTTTTATCATTAAAGGAGAAATTTTCCGCTTTCCGTCTGAAAAAGTTTTCATTTCTCCTGTTTCCGGATAATAAATGTATAAGCCAAGATTTTTCTGCCATATCCAGAAATAATTATTTTCATAAACAAAACAATATGGAGCAGCGGTGAAACCGGTCTTAGTTTTTACAATATCCATTTTATCTTTTGTGAAACGGTCTTCATATTCTGAAATGATAACCGAACCCGGATATTGCCCTGCGACCCAGATATTCCCGTATCTATCTAATTTTATATCATTAAGATCTTTTTTTTCTGATGAGTTAAGTTCTGGTATATTTAAGTTGCAGAGTTCTCCATTGTCTTGAATTTCATAACAGTATATATTATCTTCGGTGATACTCCATATGTACCTGTTTTTATAATCATAAGCTATTTTTCCAACTTTATTTTTCGAGCAGTTTCTATCGCCTTTTGTACAACTGAATTCTGTAAACTTTTTAGAAGGATCTTTTTCCTCAGTGTTTAAGCGTACAATTCCGTTTCCCCACGTGGCAAACCAATAATAGGGAGCAACAGGATCCTTTATCACATCGACAGGCCAAGCTTTTTTAAAGGAGTTTATATCTTCTTTTACAAAAATATTCTCTTTTTTATCAAGCTTGAATAAGCCCTCGCGCCACCTCATCATCCATATATCATCATTATCATCATTGTAAATCTTGCTTACAGGACGTCGCTGATCGTTTATTTCAAGCGGGAAAAAGCGTATTATCTCACCTTTTATATTGTAGTGAAAAATATCATATTCAGAAGAAACCCATATAGAACTGTCGTTAAGAATATCTATGGAGTATATTCTGTGACGGTTTAGTATATCATTTTTTACGGGTTTTATGCTATAATCTTTTTTATCAAGGATATATAATCCTCTTCGGGTACCGAACCATATTTTCTTTTGCGAATCTTCTGAGATCGCCGTTATCCAGTTATTGCTTATCAGATCCGGATTATTAAAATCGGATCTGAATGTCTTTATATTAAATCCGTCATCACGGCAAAGACCACCTCGGTCTGTGCCATACCAGATAAACCCTTCAGAGTCATGAAAAATAATATTAATATTACCTACAGGTAATTTTTGGATAGTCGGTATATCATGAACGATAAACTGACTTCCGAAGATATTCGGATTTATAAAAAAAATCAACAATAAGATTATATAATATCTCATGATGTAGTAAATGTAAATTCTCAATATTAAATCAGTACTTAATTATGTTTAAATCCCCAATGTGTTTTTATAGTAATTTTATCTTCAAATTGTTTTCTAAAGTTACCTTATGCTAACATATGTAATGTTATAACGGTAACAAAAAAACTGTAAAGATGTAACAAAATTATATTCGGTATGGTATTTTATCATAATTGTTACATATATACTATTATCTGTTACTTGAATTCATAGTCTTATGCTAATTGATATTAATTTTATAATTGATTATAGTAGTTGAAAATTAAAATATAGGAAAGGTAAGTTTTCTTTTGTGAAAAAATTCAATACTACTAATTAAAAGAATATCAGATCTCTCTTTAAAACCGTGGTTAATGCGTGGGGTATAAAAACGGTTAAGAAGAGAGATTGAGATATTCTTTTTTTTTGATATATATAATTGTATGAAAGTCTTCCAGTCTGAGTAATTTTAAAAGATCAGTAGGAATGCAATATAGATAATTTGCTATTATTAACACATTGTTTGGCAAATTAATAAGAGTTTATAAGTTTAGACGGTAAAAATTTTATGTAACCGATAAAAAATCAATTAACTTTGCTATCGATGATATTTTTTAAGCCTTATTCTGTTTTCAGAGTTTAAAAATCTAAAAAGGAAAGATTATCATAATGACAGATAATCTTATTTTCACTTATTGATAGAAAAAGAAGCCATACAGAAAAAATAAATGGCAGTTACGAAATAAAACAAAACAATTATTAACACTTTAACTTTAAAGTTACCTTATGAACAAACAAAAGATCTTCTTTTCTTTAGGAGTTTCCTTTGCCTTATTGTGCGGTAGTGAAACCGCAATGGCCAGTGTCCCTGATTCAGCTTACGTATTTTCTTATTGTTCCGGAAAAAATGACGGAAAAAACGGTCTTCATTTCGCATGGAGTGTAGATCAGAATTTTTGGAATGAAATAGGTCCGGAGTATAGCTATGTAAAGTCGGATTACGGGACCTGGGGTCGTGAAAAAAGAATGGTTTCTCCATTCCTTTACAGAGATGAAGCAAGCAGCAGATGGCATTGCGTATGGAGTGTGAATGAAAGAGACAATACTTTCGCTTATGCGACATCGACAAACCTTGTTGACTGGAAGCCTCAGAGCTATCCTTATCTGGAGGTTAACAGCTGTGTCCTTAATCCTGTAGTGTCTAAAGATGGTGATACGTTTAAGATCAGTTATATCGATAATGATAATAAGCACTATGCCGTTCAGACAAAAGATTTCAGAGAGTATAATAATAACAAAGCTGCAACACCGGCTGAGTATAAAAATAATACTGTAGAGGTAGAACTTGGCGGAAATAAATATAAAGGCCAGATTCACCGTGTAGAATGGGCGGTAGTTGATAAACTTATCAAAACAAAAGAACATAAAGAATACCGCAACCGTCTTCATGATGAAAGATGCGAACAGGACCCTGTCCGTTTTTCTAACATGGGAGATATCAAAGCCTCATTAAAACTTAACAGAGAAAACTCTAAACCTATCAGCGATATGCTTATCGGAGCATTCTTTGAGGATATCAACTATGCTGCCGACGGCGGTCTTTATGCAGAACTTGTTCAGAACAGAGGCTTCGAATATGATCCTTCTGACAGAAAAGGCGATCAGAACTGGAATTCAAAACATTCATGGCATCTTATCGGAGAGGGAACACAATTTGAAATCTCTCAGGAAAATCCAATCCATGAGAATAATAAGAACTATGCTGTACTTAAAGTTTCTGCTCCCGGAGCGAAACTTGAAAATCACGGTTTTGACGGTATCCTTGTAAAAAAAGGTGAGAAATATGATTTCTCTGCATTTGGTAAGACACTTGACGGAAAAACCGGAAAATATACTGTAAGACTTGTAAACGGAGCAGGCGACGTTCTTGCCGAAACTTCGGTTTCAGTAGGCAAGGAGTGGAAAAAACAGAACGCTGTTCTGAAATCAAACGCTGATGCCCGTGATGCAAAACTTCAGATCCAGCCGGCTGCGGCAGGCGAATTTGCATTCGATATGGTTTCTCTTTTCCCTCAGAACACTTTCAAAGGAAGAAAGAACGGTCTTCGTCAGGATCTTGCTCAGATCATTGCTGATATGAAACCTCGTTTTGTGCGCTTCCCCGGTGGTTGTGTAGCACACGGTGATGGTCTTCATAATATATATGACTGGAAAAAAACTATCGGAAAACTTGAAGAACGTACTCCGGCGAGAAACCTTTGGGGATATCATCAGAGCATGGGACTTGGTTATTATGAATACTTCCTTTTCTGTGAGGATATGGGAGCAGAACCACTTCCTGTTTTAGCTGCTGGTGTATGTTGTCAGAACTCTTCTGATCAGGGTGCCGGACAGCAGGGAGGTATCCCGATGTGTCAGATGGGTGATTATATCCAGGATGTCCTTGACCTTATCGAGTGGGCCAACGGTGATGCTAAAACTACAAAATGGGGTAAAGTAAGAGCGGAACTTGGTCATCCGAAACCGTTCGGACTTAAATATATCGGAATCGGAAATGAAGATCTTATCTCCGATGTATTTGAAGAAAGATTCGTAATGATCAATAAAGCGGTAAAAGAAAAATATCCTGAAATCCAGGTTGTCGGAACGGCAGGTCCTTTCTATGAAGGTTCTGACTACGAAGAAGGCTGGAGAGTTGCTGTAGAAAATAAAGTAGATCTTGTAGACGAACATTACTATGTTTCTCCGGGCTGGTTTATCTACAATCAGGATTATTACGATAAATATGACAGAAACAGATGTAAAGTTTATCTTGGAGAGTATGCATCTCATCTTCCCGGAAGACAGAGAACTCTTGAGACTGCACTTTCTGAGGCCCTTTATCTTACATCGATAGAAAGAAACGGTGATGTGGTAACAATGACTTCTTATGCACCTCTTCTTGCGAAAGACCGTTTCACTCAGTGGAATCCGGACCTTATTTATTTCAACAATCATGAGGTTCGTCCGACAGTGGGATATTATGTACAGAAACTTTACGGTGTTCACAGCGGAGATAATTATATCTACGGAAATCTTAATGTTCACAATCACAGAGATGATGTAAGAAAACGTGTTGCTTCATCAGTAGTGACTGACAGCAAGACCGGTGATATGATCGTAAAACTTGTCAACATGCTTCCTGTAGGAGTGGAAACAGATCTTGATCTTGGCGATATGACAGGATATTCTAAAGAAGCTGTTCTTTCTCTGCTTTCAGGAAATCCGGCAGACAGTGTGCTTCAACCGGTGGATTCTTCAATAGAAGTATCAGATAAATTCACTTATAAACTGCCTGCTTACTCATTCTCGGTTATCAGAATAAAGAAAGAGGTTGGAAAGAAGAAATAAAAATATTATATTTGTCCGTATCGGAGCGTCAAACCTTTGACGCTCCGATTTTTATAAATAGAAGAATACTCAACACATTACAATATTATAATTTATTAACCCATTTATAGTTTCTATGAGAAAAAATTTTAGAAAGGTTGCTCAATTTTCACTTGCTCTTCTTGCGGCAGGTTCTATGTTTACTATGGTTCAGTGTACAGAGGCAAATGCCAAAGTATCGGAAAAAGAATTCGATGGTTATCTATTCAGTTATTTTACGGGAAATCACATCAGCGAAGAAGCTGTAAGATATGCTATCAGTGAAGATGGTTACAACTATTATCACCTTAATGATAATAAGCCGGTCATCGACTCTAAAGTTATCGCTTTGACAGGTGGCGTAAGAGATCCGCACATCTTAAGAGCGGAAGACGGAAAAACATTTTACATGGTTCTGACAGACATGGTGTCGGACAACGGATGGAGCTCTAACCGTGCTCTTATCATGCTTAAATCTACAGACCTTATCAACTGGACATATTCTAACATCAATATGCAGAAAAAATATGAAGGTCAGGAAAGACTTCAGAGAGTATGGGCTCCTCAGACCGTATTCGATCACGAAGCTCAGAAATATATGGTTTACTGGTCAATGAAACATGGTGATCATCAGCCGGATATCATTTATTACGCTTATGCTAACGCTGACTTCACAGACTTCGAAGAAGCTCCTAAAGTTTTATTCACTCCTACTGACGGAAGATCTTGTATCGACGGTGATATCATCTTTGAAAACGGTCTTTATCATATGTTCTACAAAACTGAAGGTCATGGAAACGGCATCCGTAAAGCGACTACAAAATCTCTTACTTCTGGAAAATGGACTGAATCAGAAGACTACAAACAGCAGACACATCACGCAGTAGAAGGATCAGGTGTATTCAAACTGAACAACTCTGACAAATATATCCTTATGTATGATATGTATATGGCAGGTTCGTACCAGTTCTGTGAGACTGCAGACCTTGATAACTTCAAAGTTATCGATCATGAAATCTCTATGAACTTCCATCCTCGTCACGGAACAATCATTCCTATCACAACAAAAGAAAAGAAAGCTCTTATCGAGAAATACGGTATTTCTAAATAAGAATACATAAAGAAAAATCAAATGCCCTTATCGGAAATTTTCCGGTAAGGGCATTTTTTTTGTTTATAATATCCCCTGTTGAGACCCGGTCGGACCTTATTTTATGCATTAATGGCCGTTTTGCGATGCTCAGATAAAAATTTTCTTATTAACTTTGGCGAGTTTATGAAATCATGTAAATATCAATAAGGGAAATCTGTCTCTTAATGTTGATTTTATAATTATTCTGTCAGAAAATAATACTACATAATATGAATATTTCTTACAATTGGCTAAAAGATTATTTAAATTTTGATCTTACTCCTGAGAAGGTATCGGAGGCTCTTACTTCGATAGGTCTGGAAACGGGCGGTATAGAGGAAGTACAGACAATAAAAGGAGGACTTGAAGGTCTTGTGATCGGAGAGGTTCTGACTTGCGTCGATCATCCTAATTCAGATCACCTGCATGTTACTACTGTAAACTTAGGTGACGGAAACCCTACTCAGATCGTATGCGGTGCTGCGAATGTGGCAGCAGGACAGAAAGTTGTTGTCGCTACTGTAGGCACTGTGCTTTATTCGGGAGAAGACAGCTTTCAGATCAAGAAATCAAAAATCAGAGGAGAAGAATCATTCGGTATGATATGTGCTGAAGATGAGATTGGTCTTGGCGAATCTCATGACGGTATCATCGTTCTTCCGGCTGATGCTCCTGTCGGCATGCCTGCCAAAGAATATTATAATATTAAAAGCGACTATATCCTGGAAGTGGATATAACGCCTAACCGTGTGGATGCTGCTTCTCATTTCGGTGTAGCAAGAGATCTTGCCGCATATCTTAATCAGAACAATACTCCCGTGCTGCTTACAAAACCTTCTGTCGAATCATTCAAAGTTGATAAAGAAGACGGAGCTGCTACTGTTGAAGTCTGGGCTGAGGTTGCATGTCCGCGATACAGCGGTGTGACGATTGAAGGTGTGAAGATTGCAGAAAGCCCGGAATGGCTTAAAGAAAGACTTACAGCTATCGGTCTGAGACCTATCAATAATGTAGTTGATATCACTAACTATGTACTTCACGAAACAGGTCATCCGCTTCATGCATTCGACCTTGATGAGATTCCGGGAAGAAAAGTCATAGTAAGAACATTTGAAACAGGAACTAAATTCATGACTCTTGACGAAGTTGAGCGTACACTGAATGAAAATGATCTTATGATCGCTAACGTACAGGTTCCTATGTGTATCGCAGGTGTATTCGGTGGTCTTAACTCAGGTGTGAAAGAGACTACTAAGAGTATTTTCCTTGAATCTGCATATTTTAATCCTACAAACGTAAGAAAGACAGCGAGAAGACATGGTCTTAACACTGATTCTTCTTTCCGTTTTGAAAGAGGTGCGGATCCTAACAATACAATGTATGTTCTGAAACGTGCGGCTCTTCTTATCAAGGAGATCGCAGGTGGTGAAATCACAGGTCAGCCTGTGGATATATATCCGAAACCTATTGAAGAATCAGAGATAACTGTTACATATAAAAACGTAAACAGCCTTATCGGAAATGATATTTCTTCAGAAGACGTAAAAAGCATCCTTACAAGCCTTGAGATGACAATCGTTTCTGAGACTCCGGAAGCTATTGTGATCAAGGTTCCTACATATCGTGTTGACGTGACACGTGAATGCGACGTTATCGAAGATATTCTTCGTATCTACGGTTACAATAACATCGCTTTCAGCGACAGCGTAAAATCTAATCTTTCTTATAAGACTAAGACAGACGCAGGCTATCAGCTTCAGCAGCTTATCGCTGAGCAGCTTGTAGGCGACGGTTTCAGAGAGATCCTTAATAACTCACTGACATCGGAAAGCTTCTATACAGAGCTTGAAACTTATCCTGCTGCCAACTGTGTTAAACTTATGAATCCGTTGAGCAACGACCTTAACGTTATGCGTCAGACATTGCTTTTCGGCGGACTTCAGAGCATCTCAAGAAATATCAGTTACCGTGCCGCAAATCTAAGATTCTTCGAATACGGAAACTGCCAGTATTTCAACGCTGAAAAGAAAAATGACGAGAAAGTTCTTGCAGCTTACAGAGAATCTTCAAAACTGGGCGTATGGATGACAGGTTTCAAAACAGAAGGAAGCTGGGCGCACGCTGACGAGAAAAACAATGTATTCATGCTTAAAGCGGTTGTTGAGAACGTTCTTATGCGTGTAGGTGTGGATATGTCGAAACTGAAACTTAAACAGTATTCTAACGATATTTTTGCGGTAGGCGTTGATTTCGTTCTTGCAAGCGGTAAAGCTATCGGAACACTTGGTATCGTATCAAACAAGATACTTGCTAAATTCGATATTGAGCAGGAAGTCTACTTTGCTGAACTTGACTGGGATATGCTGATGAAGGAAGCTTCAAAAGCGAAGATCACTTATGCCGAGATTTCAAAATATCCTCCTGTAAAAAGAGACCTTGCCCTTCTTGTTGACAGCGGAGTTAAATTCTCTGAAATCGAAGCTGTAGCTTATGATACAGACAAGAAACTTCTTAAAGACGTTAAACTGTTTGACGTATATGAAGGCAAAAATCTTCCGGCAGGAAAGAAATCTTACGCAGTAAGCTTTATCCTTCAGGATGAAAACAAGACTCTTAATGAAAAACAGATTGAAAATATCATGTCAAGACTTATTAAGAGCTTCGAAACTAAAATTGGTGCAACATTAAGATAATCCGGTATTCGTACCGGTATGATATAATAAAGAAAACATATTAAATATGGGAAGAGCGTTTGAATATCGTAAAGCCAGAAAAATGAAACGTTGGGGCAATATGTCACGTACGTTTACAAAAATCGGAAAAGAAATCACTATCTGTGTAAAAGCGGCAGGACCTGATCCTACGGCGAACTCACGTCTGAGAGCCCTGCTTCAGAATGCGAGAGCGGCAAACATGCCAAAAGATACTATCGAAAGAGCTATCAAGAAAGCAACCGACAAGGATGCTTCTGATTACAAAGAGATAGTATATGAAGGATACGGACCTTTCGGTATCGCTGTCGTTGTAGAAACCGCTACAGACAATAATACAAGAACCGTGGCTAACGTAAGAAGCTACTTCAACAAATACGGAGGTTCACTTGGTACTTCAGGATCCCTTACTTTCCTTTTCGATCATAAATCAGTGTTCAAAGTGAAAGAAAAAGAAGGTCTTGATATGGAAGAACTTGAACTTGAACTTATCGACTTCGGTGTTGATGAAATCGTGGCTGAAGAGGGCGAAATCACTCTTTACGGTGCTTACGAATCATATTCCGACATTCAGAAATATCTTGAAGGCGCAGGTTTCGAAATCATCTCATCAGAGTTTGAAAGAATACCTAATGATATTAAGGAAGTTACTGCAGAGCAGCGTGTCGTTCTTGACAAACTTCTTGAAAAATTCGAGGATGATGAAGACGTTCAGAACGTTTATCATAACATGAAAGAAGATGAAGAAGAGGAATAATCCGATCTTCTCTTAAAAATACAGCTCCCCGCTATCGATGAAATATACATCGGCAGCGGGGAGCTTTTTTTATAATATGACGTATCGGTTTTAAAAAAGCCGTTCGGTTGCGATATTGTCACCGTGCACTTACGATATTGCAACCGTACGGTTTCCATATTGCAACCGCGCGACTTTTTCCAAAAACATATTTAGTGTTTCTGTTGTTAGTATTCATAACAGAAAATTCAACATAGTAAAGTTGTATTTGTTCGTATAGTTTTAGAAATATTAATCCTCGTGTTTGCCTGCGGCATAAAGACAGAATGTGGATATACCGGTTATGTATATCTGCAAAATGCAGGATGTCGGTAAGCTGATACTCAATTATTTATTGTCGGGGGATACTACGCTTTATTATCTCATGATTGTCTGTAAAATGTTGATACTTAATTGTTAAAACTTAAAATGAGTGTAAAAACAATGCTGTCAAACATAGATAAATAGAGATAATTATTTATATAATAATATAATTTTATGATAACCAATAATTAAAAACGATTGTCTAACTTAAAAATCTTATACACATGAAAGTATATCAATCGAATGAAATTAAGAATATAGCCTTATTAGGTAGTAAAGGGGTCGGTAAAACCACGCTTGCTGAAGCTATGCTTTACGAGTGTGGTGTTATAAAACGCAGAGGCAGCATATCGGGTGAAAACACGGTAAGCGATTATTTCCCGGTAGAAAAGGAATATGGATATTCTGTTTTTTCTACTGTTTTTTATGCCGAATATCTGGGTAAGAAACTCAATTTTATCGACTGTCCCGGATCTGATGACTTTATAGGTGCTACAATTACGGCTCTTAATGTTACGGATACGGCGTTGATGATGGTTGACGCTCAGTATGGAGTGGAAGTAGGGACAATGAATCTTTTCAGATTTACAAAGGAGACCGAAAAACCGGTGATCTTTCTTGTAAATAAGCTTGACCTTGAGAATGCGGATTTCGACAGAACTTTCGAAAACCTAAAGGAAAATTTCGGTTCTCATGTAGTTGCCGTACAATACCCCATTGAATGCGGGCCGGGGTTCAACGCAGTGATTGATGTGCTTTTAATGAAGATGTATAAGTGGAAACCGGAAGGAGGGGCTCCGGAGATTCTTGATATTCCGGAAGATCAGCTGGATAAAGCGGAAATGCTGCATCAGCAGCTTGTCGAAGCGGCAGCTGAGAATGACGATGAACTTATGGATAAATTCTTTGATCAGGGCACATTGTCGGAAGATGAGATGCGTCAGGGCATAAGAGAAGGGCTGGTTGCAAGGTCGATTTTCCCTGTTTTCTGTGTAGATGCAGAAAAAGACATGGGCGTAAGACGTTTGATGGAGTTTCTTGGAAATGTAGTACCGTTTGTCAATGACATGCCGGCTCCTCAGAATACAAAAGGTGAATCTATAAGCGCCGACAGCAGCAAAGCTACCAGTCTGTTTTTCTTTAAAACAACGGTAGAGCCACATATAGGTGAGGTTTCTTATTTCAAGGTTATGTCGGGAAAAGTGAAGGAAGGAGATGACCTTGTAAATACTTCGAGAAATGATTCAAAAGAAAGATTATCACAGATTTATTCTGTAAGCGGGCAGATAAGAACAAAAGTTGAAGAGCTTGTTGCTGGTGATATCGGCGTTGCAGTAAAACTTAAAGACGTAAGAACGGGTAATACTCTTAACGGAAAAGGTTGCGATAATGAATTTGACTTTATAAAATATCCCGCGCCTAAATTCAGGAGAGCGATATATGCTAAAAATGAATCGGATACAGAGAAGTTAAGTGAGATTCTTACAAGAATGCATGAAGAAGATCCTACGTGGATTATCGAACAGTCGAAGGAGCTTCGCCAGACAATAGTTCACGGACAGGGTGAATTCCATCTGAGAACTATGAAATGGAGGATTGAGAATAATGAAAAACTTGAACTCAACTTCGTAGAACCACGAATCCCTTATCGTGAAACCATTACTAAAGCCGCGCGAGCCGACTACAGGCATAAGAAACAGTCGGGAGGAGCCGGCCAGTTCGGTGAGGTTCATCTTATTATAGAGCCGTATTATGAGGGAATGCCCGATCCGACCTCTTATAAGTTTAACGGACAGGAATACAGAATGTCTGTCAGGGATGTTCAGAAATACGACCTTGACTGGGGAGGCAGACTGATATTCGTTAACTGCATTGTAGGTGGCTCTATAGATACAAGATTTCTTCCTGCAATTCTTAAAGGTCTTATGGACCGTATGGAGCAGGGGCCGCTTACAGGTTCTTATGCGCGTGATGTGAGAATATGCGTGTATGACGGAAAAATGCATCCGGTTGACTCAAATGAGATCTCTTTCCGTCTTGCTGGCAGAAATGCTTTCAGCGATGCCTTTAAGCATGCTGCGCCTAAGATTCTAGAACCTATATATGATATTGAGGTTCTTGTGCCGGGAGATAAACTGGGAGATGTCATGAGTGATCTTCAGGGACGCAGAGCGATAATAATGGGTATGTCCAGCGAAAATGGTTTTGAAAAACTACAGGCTAAAGTACCTTTGAAAGAACTTTCTTCATATTCGACTTCCTTAAGTTCTCTTTCTGGAGGGCGTGCATCATTTACGATGAATTTCTCATCTTACGAGCTTGTTCCGGGTGATGTTCAGGATAAACTGTTAAAAGCTTATGAAGAAACGCAACTTCAGGACTAATGATGTTTTAACTCTCATATTATAATAAATAAAAATGCCATTAATTATTAATGGCATTTTTTATTTAATATAGATTTAAAGAAAGTAATCTGAATTAAGCTCATCTTGTTGTTTATAATATAAAATTAAATCAATATATCTTCATTTATTAAACAGTATGAATTTGCTAAAATTAAAAAGATGATATGATTAACCTTTACTATTGAAAATGTTACATTAATTAGGTTAAATGTGTTGGTTTGATTAGGTTTGCGCTGATTATTTAAAATATTAATGTGAAATTTAAGCCTTTCTGTTTTTAGGTGTGTAATGGGTTGATTATCAGGGTGTATATGTGCAGATGAAAACTTTGGTTTTGAATTGTTAAACTTTGGAGAAGACATTTTATAGAGAATAAATACTAAACAGAGATGAAAATTTCGAATAAATGTTTAATATTCTCATAAAATACACTACTTTTACAAGAAATAATTTAATGTTTGATTGTTAAATTTATGCTGTTGTGTTAAAAGTGTTTTTTGGGTGAAATTTTTTAATATTTTAAAAACCTAAAGGCTATTAAAATTGTTTATATAACGAATTGAAGGGAAAAATCAACAATATAATTTATACAAAAATGAAATGATTTCTTTATAAATCATATTAAGATATATGAAAAAGTCGACGATCTGGATTTTGATAATAATAATGGTTTTAACTTTTATTGGATTGTTGTATCTCCAGATAAGTTATATGGATACCATGGTCGAACTGCGTAACGAGCAGTTTGATGAGGCTGTGAAGAGAAGTCTTTACAGAGTATCTAAAAGTTTGGAATGGGAAGAGACAAGAAAGTATCTTGATGAGGATATCGAGCAGACGCAGGAAAGGCTTATAAGCTCTCTGACAGAAGCTGATCATGAAATAAATATAAATGATCAGCTGATTCAAAGAAGGAATCTGTCGGTGTTAAATTCGGACGGAAGTATTTCCAAGCTTGAGTTAAAAGGATTCAAGGGAGACACGATCAACAGAAAGGTGGTCATTTCTCCAAAGCACGGCTCCAATAATCTGCAGAATCTTTCAAAATCGATGCAGGATCTTTTAAGAGAGCAATATCTGTATCAGAGAGCACTTCTTGATGAGGTGGTCTACCGGATACTCTCGAAGTCGAGTTCTATACCCATAATGGAGAGAATTAATGTAAGGAAGCTGAATGATCTTATAAAAGCTGACTTACAGAACAACGGGTTAAACCTGCCGTTTCAATTTGCAATAATTGATAAAAACGGAAAAGTGGCATATAAGAGTAGTGGTTTTGATCCGGAAAAAGATGCGAATTCGTACACTCAGATTCTTTTTCCCAACGATCCTCCCTCAAGACTTAATTATTTAAAAGTAGTGTTCCCTACACAGCAGAACTATATTTTTACTTCGATTAAGTTTATGATACCATCGTTCATATTTACGATAATAATGCTTGTGACGTTTGTTTTCACTGTAGTTGTCGCTTTCCGGCAAAAGAAAATAACCGAAATGAAAAATGACTTTATCAATAATATGACGCATGAATTCAAGACGCCGATTTCAACAATCTCTCTTGCGGCGCAGATGCTTAAGGATGAGGCGGTGGTCAAAAATCCTACGATGTTCAAACACATCTCGGGAGTAATAAATGATGAAACCAAAAGGCTTCGTTTTCAGGTTGAGAAAGTGCTTCAGATGTCGATGTTTGACCGTCAGAGGACAACTCTCAGACTTGTGGAGCTTGACGGTAATGAGATAATAGAGAATATAGTCGGTACATTCCGGCTGAAGGTCGAAAGGCTTGGTGGAACTATAGAGTCGCATCTTGATGCGGAGAACGCCGAGATCATGGGTGATGAGATGCATTTTACAAATGTCATATTCAATCTTCTTGACAATGCTGTCAAATATTCAAAGGAAGGAGTTCCGCTTAAACTGATAGTGACAACGGCAGATGTCGGCGACAGGCTTGAGATTATGGTTCAGGATAACGGAATAGGAATAAAGAAAGAAAATCTGAAAAAGATATTTGAACGCTTTTACAGGGTTCATACCGGAAATCTTCATAACGTCAAAGGGTTCGGACTTGGTCTGGCATATGTGATGAAGATTATAAAAGATCACAAAGGTTCGATAAGGGCTGAAAGTGAGTTTAATGTAGGAACAAAATTTATAATACAAATACCGTTAATTAACAATTAATTATTATGGAAGAAAGATTAAGAATATTGCTATGTGAAGATGACGAAAATCTTGGTATGCTACTAAGAGAGTATCTTCAGGCAAAAGGTTATATGTGTGATCTGTTCGCTGATGGCGAAAGTGGTTATAAAGCTTTTTTGAAAGGCAAATATGACTTCTGTATTCTGGATGTTATGATGCCGAAAAAAGACGGATTCACATTGGCACAGGAAATTCGTTCGGTAAACGGAGAAGTACCTATCATATTCCTGACTGCTAAATCTCTTAAAGATGATATTCTTGAAGGATTCAAGATCGGCGGTGATGACTATATAACAAAACCTTTCAGTATGGAAGAGCTTCTTTTCAGAATCGAAGCTATTTTGAGACGAGTTAAAGGAAAACGCGGAAAAGAAGTTACAACATATAAACTTGGTAAATTTACATTCGATACACAAAAACAGATCCTGTCTATCGGTGATAAGATCACTAAGCTTACAACTAAGGAATCAGACCTGTTGAGCCTTCTTTGTGCTCATGCAAATGAAATTCTTGAAAGAAACTTTGCGTTGAAAACAATCTGGATCGACGACAATTACTTCAATGCAAGAAGTATGGACGTTTATATCACAAAACTTCGTAAACATCTTAAAGATGATCCGAATATTGAAATCATCAATATTCACGGAAAAGGATATAAGCTTATCGCTCCTGAACAGGAAATCAAAGCAACTACAACATAGTGGAAAAACAAAAAAAGCCGGAACATATCATCTGTTCCGGCTTTTTTTGTAAGATAAAAAACAGATAAAAAATATAATTATTAAATTATATTAAATAGGTGTGTGGCAAATTCGTTATATTGGATATAAATAATTAAATTTGCACGCAATAAAATTCAAAAGCATTTATTCATGTCATTTATTGCAGACAAAGTTGTACAAGACGGATTAACATTTGACGATGTATTGTTAATTCCTTCATATTCAGAAGTTCTTCCAAGTAACATCGATCTTTCTACACGTTTTTCACGCAATATCACTTTGAATATCCCTATTGTTTCGGCGGCTATGGATACCGTTACAGAAGCAAAGATGGCCATCTCTATCGCAAGAGAAGGCGGAATCGGTGTTATTCATAAAAATATGCCTATTGAAGCTCAGGCTAAACTGGTTAAAACAGTTAAGAGAGCGGAAAACGGTATGATCTACGATCCTGTTACAATCAAGAGAGGTAAGACTGTAAAGAATGCCCTTGATTTGATGGCAGAATATAAAATCGGGGGAATTCCTGTGGTTGATGATGAAGGTCATCTTGTAGGTATCGTTACAAACAGAGACCTTAGATTCCAGAAAGACATGACGCGTCTTATCGACGATGTGATGACAACTGAGAATCTTATTACAACTCATCAGTCGGCAGACCTTGAAGCTGCTGCTGAAATCCTTCAGGAATATAAGATTGAAAAACTTCCTGTTGTAGATAAAGACAACAAACTTATCGGTCTTGTGACTTATAAGGATATCACAAAAGCAAAAAACAAACCTTTCGCATGTAAAGATTCAAAAGGAAGACTTCGTGTAGCGGCAGGTGTTGGTGTGACTCCTGATGTTATGAACCGTGTAGATGCTCTTGTAGATGCAGGTGTTGACGCTATTGTCATCGATACTGCTCACGGACATTCAGCAGGTGTTGTAAGAGTACTGAAAGAAGTAAAAAATAAATATCCGTCTCTTGATGTTGTTGTAGGTAACATCGCAACGGGAGAGGCTGCTAAATATCTTGTGGAAGCAGGTGCTGATGCTGTAAAAGTAGGTATCGGACCGGGTTCTATCTGTACTACACGTGTAGTCGCAGGTATCGGTATGCCACAGCTTTCTGCCGTATATGACGTAGCTAAAGCTCTTAAAGGTACAGGTGTGCCTTTGATTGCAGACGGCGGTATCAGATATTCCGGAGATATCGTTAAGGCTATTGCAGCCGGAGGACACAGCGTAATGCTTGGAGGTCTTCTTGCAGGTGTGGAAGAATCGCCGGGTGAGACTATCATTTATAACGGTCGTAAGTTTAAATCTTATCGTGGAATGGGATCTCTTGAAGCTATGGAAAAAGGTTCTAAAGACAGATATTTCCAGGACGGTGAGATGGATGTTAAGAAACTTGTACCGGAAGGAATCGCAGCACGTGTACCTTTTAAAGGTTCTCTTTATGAAGTTATATTTCAGATGATCGGCGGTCTTCGTGCAGGAATGGGATATTGCGGAGCTGAGAACATCGATATTCTTCATGAGACATCAAGATTCACAAGAATCACTAATGCAGGTGTAGCGGAAAGCCATCCACATGATGTTACAATCACAAGAGAGGCTCCTAACTACAGCAGAGGGGAATAAAATTGATATAAAATATAATAAGCATCACAGATTTGTCACCGATAAATCTGTGATGCTTTTTCTTTGATATAAAATAAATTAAATGATTGGCATAATTTTTCTATATTTGGAGCGTTGTTTTATAATAAGTAAAATAGAAAAACCTTTTTAATTCAAATTAGTAATGAAAACAAAGTTTTTATTATCAGCGATTCTTTTTGGAGCGACCTTTAGTAATATCATGTTTGCAGATACAGATCCGGTAATAATGAAGATTAACGGAAAAGAAATATGTAAATCTGAATTCGAATATATATATAATAAAAATTCGCAGCAGCAGACAATCGAACAGAAAAGTCTGGATGAATATGTTGACCTGTTTATTAATTATAAACTGAAAGTCGACGCGGCTGAAAAACAGGGGCTGGATACCGTTCCTGCTTTTGTAAAGGAGCTTGAAGGTTATAGACAACAGCTGGCTAAACCATATCTGGTAGATAATAATATAGAAGATATATTATGTCAGGAAGCTTATGCAAGATTAAAAGAAAATGTTGAGGTAAGTCATATATTGTTGAGAGTTGATCCGGGTGCGTCGCCTGAAAAAGTAAAAGAGATCTATGATAAGATGCTCGGTTATAAACAGCAGGTTATTGACGGGAAAAACTTCAATGAACTTGCAGGCGAGGTATCGGAAGATCCTTCAGCTAAAAGAAATTCCGGAGCCCTTGGCTACATTACCGGATTTATGACGGTATATCCTTTTGAAAACGCAGCATATAATACGCCGGTGGGACAGATAAGTGATCCTGTGAGAACTTCGTTCGGATACCATCTTGTGTATGTTACGAACCGTCGTGCGGATCAGGGAGAGATTCTTGCCGAGCATATTATGAAAGTTGTGCCTGCTGATGCTGACGCTTCTGTGGAAGCCGAGGCTAAAAAGCAGATCAATGATATTTATAAAAAAATTAAAGCAGGAGAGAACTTCGAGGAACTTGCAATGGCAAATTCTGATGATAAGGTTTCGGCGAGAGACGGGGGGAAACTTCCCTGGTTCGGGTCAGGCAGAATGGTAGCTGATTTTGAGAAGGAGGCTTTTGCTCTTAAGAATAAAGGTGAGTACTCAGAACCTTTCAGAACGCCTTTCGGATGGCATATCGTAAAGATGCTTGATAAACGCTCGGTTGCATCATTTGAAGATAAGAAAGAAGAGATCGTAAAAAGGATAAAAAGAGATGAGCGTGCTCATAAAGGACAGGATGTGCTTATAAATAATCTGAAGAATTCTTATAACGTAACATGTGACAACAGTGCATCTTTACAGCTTAAGGCTGTATATGAGCAGTGTGGGAATTTTGATTCGGTATATTTTACTCAGACTGCACAGATGAACATTCCTCTTCTGAAGATTTCGGATAAGACTTATACCTCTGAAGATTTCAATGATTTCGTAAAAACAAATCTTTCGGTGAAATCAGCGCCAAATCATGATTCTTTTATTTCTAAGATTGAAGAATATACAAAGCACGAAATCCTGAAATATGAGGAATCGCAGCTGGAAAATAAATATCCGGAATACAGAAATCTGATGAGAGAATACCGTGACGGAATTCTTTTATTTGAGGTTTCCAACAATGAGGTCTGGAATAAGGCTTCTTCGGATGAGAAAGCGCTTGAGAAGTTCTTTAATAAGAATAAGAAGAATTATACATGGGAAAAACCTCATTTCAAAGGTATGCTTATCGAGTGTGTCGATGCTGAAACTTTTGAAAAAGCAAAAGAGCTTGTAAAAGGATTAAGTAATGATTCAATTCTTAAGGTTCTTCCGCGTGAACTTAATGTAGATTCTCAGAGAGTCGTAAGAATTAAAAAAGGTCTTTTTGCACCGGGAGACAACAAGGTTGTTGATGCTCTTGAACTGAATAAAGAAGTGATTTATCAGGATAAAAAATACCCTGAAGCATTTCTTATCGGTGAAACCTTGGAGAAACCACAGTCTTACGAAGATGTAAAAGGGATGGTAACATCCGACTATCAAAACTATCTTGACAAGGAGTGGATCAAGAAATTAAGAAAGAAAAGTAAAATAGAAATAAATAAAGATGTTCTAAAAACAGTTAACCCTCTTTAATTCATTGTAATTTATTTTATTTTTGTATTCTGAACAAAAAAGGATTAAAATATGCATAGGTTGAAATTGATAGCCTATCTGATATTTATATTATTACTTTCATCATGTAGAAATGATGAAAGTAATATTCATAATGATATATTGGTAAAAGTAAACAACAGGGTTCTTTATAAAAGTGAGCTTGATTCTGTAATGGTAAAGAGTCTCTCAGCGGAAGACAGTGTGCTGTTTGTAAGAAAAATGACACATGACTGGGTAAAGGATCAGCTGTTGTATGATAAGGCGATAGAGAATATTCAGGATAATGAATGGATAGAATCTGAAGTCGAGAGATTCAGAAAAGAGCTTATCCTGTCCAGATATGAATCCGACCTTATGCAGGAGAATATTCAGTATTCCGAAATACCGGATGAAGAATGTGAGGAATTTTATAACAGAAATAAAAGACAGTTCATTCTTTCGGGTCCGATAATAAAAGGAATATATGTTAAGATACCGGCAGATGCGCCGGGACTGAAGGATATAAAGAAGAAAATGACGGATATCAACGAGGAATCACTTGATATGATAGAAAAGTATTCTCTTCAGAATGCGATAACATATGAATATTTTATGGAGAAATGGGTATCTTTTGAGGATATTTCAAAGAAAATACCTGTTGAAGCCGATATAATAAAAATTTTGAAGTCAAAAAAATCTTTTGAAACCACGTATGATAATTACTGGTATTTTATTTTTGTAACTTCGCTGCTTAATAAAAATGATTTTGAGCCTTTTGAAGTTTCAAAACCAAGGATTAAGGAGATTCTTAATTATACGAAGAAAAAAGATTTTATATTTAATTTGAAAAATGAACTGTTGGAAAATGCATTATCAAAGAAACAGTTGATTTTTTATGACGAGTCTTTGAATTTTGCTGAAGAGAATAGTATTAAAAAATAAAGAATACAAATGATACGAAAATTTTACGTTGTGTTTATTCTCCTATTGTCATTAATAGCTAATCCGGCTATCACTGTAGCGCAGGAAGGCAACACTATTGATGAAGTGATATGGGTAGTAGGTGATGAGGCGATCCTTCGTTCTCAGGTTGAAGAAGAGAGATCAAGAATGCTTTATTCAGGCGAACGCCTGAAGGGTGATCCTTATTGTATGATTCCTGAGCAGATGGCTATTCAGAAACTATTCCTTCACCAGGCTAAACTGGACAGTATTGAAGTGTCTGATCAGATGGTGATTGAAAGAGTGGAAGCACATATCAATGATATGATCTCACAGGTTGGTTCAAAAGAAAAAGTTGAAGAGTATTTCAAACGTTCTATACCGCAGCTGAGAGAAGAATACAGAACAATTTTCAAAGACCAGAGCGTTGTGCAGCAGATGCAGCACAAGCTTGTGCAGAATATCAAGGTTACTCCTGCGGAAGTAAGAAAATATTATGAATCACTTCCAAAAGACAGTATTCCTTACGTTCCTGCTAAGGTTGAGGTTCAGGTGGTGACATTCGAACCTAAAATCCCTACAGAAGAGGTGGAAAGCATAAAATCACGTCTTAGAGATTTTACTGAAAGAGTGAATAAGGGAGAAACAGATTTCTCGACACTTGCCATTCTTTATTCTGAAGATTATGGTTCGGCAAGAAACGGTGGAGAACTTGGTTTCCGCGGAAAAGGACATTTCGTTCCTGAATTTTCGGCAGCAGCTTTCCAGCTTAATGATCCTAAAAAAGTTTCCAGAATCGTAGAGACAGAGTTCGGTTATCATATAATCCAGCTTGTAGAGAAAAGAGGTGACAGAGCAAATTTCCGTCATATCCTTCTGAAACCTAAAGTATCGGAAAAGACTCTTGAAGAAACTCTTCTTAGAATGGACTCTCTGAAAATGGATCTTGATTCAGCTAAGTTTACTTTCGAAGAAGCTGCTCTTTACGCTTCGCATGATAAGAATACAAGTAAGAACAACGGACTGATGGTAAATCAGAATGACGGTACATCGTATTTCCAGCTTGAAGAACTTTCTCCGGAAGTTGCAAAAATGGTGAATACTATGAACATCAATGATATCTCAAAACCTTTTGTGATGACAGACGATCGTTCGGGAAGAGAGGTTGTCGGAATCGTGAAACTTAAGAACAGAGTTCCGGGTCACAAAGCGACTGTTTATGATGATTATCAGGCGTTGAAAGCTATGCTTGAAGATCATAAGAGTCAGGAGATAATAAATAATTTTATAAAGAAAAAACAGTCTGAAACTTATATTCGAATAAAAGAAGGATGGAGAAACTGTGATTTCGAATATCCGGGATGGATTAAAAATTGAAATATTTGATATCAATGAATAAATGGTTCAATAAAATATACAGACATAAGAGTTTTAAAATACTCTTATGTCTGTTTGTTGTTTTCTTTATGGTTCTGGAAAATCTTGTATCTCAGCAGAATAATCAGAATTCAGAGGTGAAAACAAAGAAAGTGTATCTTATTCATGCCGATACACTTGATTTTAATAAGAAGATAAGCGCGGAATATCATGTGCTGAGAGGGAATGTTCAGTTCCGTCAGGACAGTGCTTACATGTATTGTGACAGTGCTTATTTCTATGAAGGTAATAACTCATTTGATGCTTTCGGAAATGTAAAGATGGAGCAGGGTGATACTCTATTCGTTTATGGCGATGTGCTCTATTATGACGGGAATGATGGTCTGGCACGACTTAGAGATAATGTCAGAATGATAAATAATGATGTTGTCCTGACAACCGACTCCCTGAATTATGACAGATTTCTGAATATCGGATATTTCTTTGACGGAGGACAGATCACCAATATGGATAATGTCCTGACATCTGTTTACGGAGAGTATTCTCCTGATACGAAGATTGCTACGTTTGAAGATAACGTTGTTCTTGTAAATCCTAAATTTACGCTATATTCGAATATTCTTGAGTATAATACAGACAATGGTATTGCAGATATTCTCGGTGAATCCACAATAGTATCGGATGATAATATAATATATTCCGATAAGGGATGGTATGATACAAGAACTGATAATGCCATGCTTCTTAACAGGTCGCGTATAGTGGGTGACGGACAGCTTCTGACCGGAGATACTATATTTTATGACAGAACAAGCGGCTTCGGTGAAGTTTTCGGAAATATGTTTATGAATGACAGTATCCGTAAACTTATTCTTCAGGGAGGTTACGGTTATTATAATGAGATAACGGAATCTGCTTTTGCAACACAGAGAGCTTATGCGACAGAATATTCTTCTACAGATTCACTGTTTCTTCATGCCGATACGCTTAAGTCTACAGTAGATGATGAAGCCCGCATACTTCAGGCTTATTACGGAGTGCGTTTCTTCAGAAATGACGGTCAGGGCGTTTGTGACTCATTGAAATATTCGACGGCAGACTCTACAATCGTAATGTATGATAATCCGGTATTATGGAATCAGAATTATCAGCTTTATGGAGATACTATCTTCATATTTATGAACGACAGTACGATTGAGAAAGTGAAAATCAAAGATTTCTCCTTTATGGCACAGCAGAAGACTAAAGATTTCTTTGATCAGATAACAGGAAAAGAGATGGATATATATTTCAATGCCGGAGAACTTAGTCGACTGGATGTAAAAGGAAATGTTGAAACGATATTCTTTCCTGAAGAAGACGGAGGTAAAAGTTTTACTGGAATGAATAAGGTAGAGAGCAGTTTCCTGACATCAACTTTTGTTGACAGAAAGCTTGACAGGCTCGTTATGAAACCTAAGGCTAACGGATCCCTGACTCCCATACCGATGCTTTCTTCAGGCTCGGTACATCTTGCACAGTTCAGGTGGTATGATAATCTGAGGCCTAAGAACAAGATGGATATTTTCAGGAATGTTCATATGACGGAAGAACAGATAATTAAAACAAATAATTATTTTACGAAAGAAGAGCTTGAAGGAACGACTGATGATGACTGATGAAGCGGACTTCTGAAAGATCGTATATTATAATATCTACTCAACGTAAGAAGTCATAATTTCCAATGCTGAGTTTAAAAAGATCGGATAATATAAGATCTTGAATTTTCCTCTTTGTGTTTTGATTAACAAGAGATATATACTAATATTTTATAAAATCAAAAGCAAAATTTTGTCGATAATAAATATAAAATGTTTATAATTTAAACAGGTAATATGTTTTGATTATTAATAATTTAAGCAATATTTAATCCTGGTGGTTTTAAAGTAAGAGAATCTTAAAAACGATTATATCTAAAAAAAAAAATAACGGGATAAGGATAAATTATATAATTTCGAAATATATTCCATAAATTATTTAGTTATGAAAATGTCTTTTTTTAATATGCCTAAACCAAGAGGTTTCAGACATCAGCCTATATATTTCAGCCCTGAGAAAGATGCTTTAGAGCGTCGTATCAATAAGGTGAAACGTGAAATGGGTGAACTTACAGAGGATGATTACAAAGCTGATATTAAAGGGGCTTTTATCGAACAGACTCACCATGCAAGAAGAAGAGCGGAAAATCCTGAAAAATCGTCTTCTTCAAGAAATATCAAGCTAGCTATAGCTTTGGTTGCTCTATGTTTGATATTTTATTATTTCTATGTTATGTAGTTAATTATATCTTATGTAAAAGTTTACCTTTTCAGAATACCGAATTATTATAATCACATTAATTGCAAGAGCCAGAAGAATTTAGAGAGATGAGCGACATTATAAGACTTTTACCTGATTCAGTAGCCAATCAGATAGCCGCCGGAGAAGTGATACAACGCCCTGCTTCAGTAGTTAAGGAATTAATGGAAAATGCTATTGATGCCGGAGCGACATGTATTAAAGTAGTACTGAAAGATGCGGGACGTACACTTATTCAGGTTATTGATAATGGAAAAGGTATGTCGATGACAGATGCCCGTCTTTCATTCGAGCGCCATGCAACATCAAAAATAAATAAGGCAGAAGATCTTTTCTCTCTGAAAACTATGGGTTTCAGAGGAGAGGCTTTGGCTTCTATAGCTGCTATTGCACATATTGAACTCAGAACTAAAAGGAATGAGGATGAAATCGGAACTATGATTCAGATTTCCGGTTCCGAAGTTGAAAAACAGGATTCTATAATGTGTGATAACGGTTCGAATTTCCTTGTGAAGAATATTTTCTTTAATGTTCCGGCGAGAAGGAAATTCTTAAAATCCAATCAGACAGAGTTAAGCAATATAGTAACGGAATTTGAACGTATTGCCCTTGTAAATCCTGATCTGTCGTTTTCTCTTATCCATAACGATAATGAGATAACAAATCTTATTTCCACTAATCAGCGACAGAGAATAATAAATATCTTTGGCAAAAGTCTGAATCAACAGCTGTTGTCAGTAGACGTTAATACTTCCCTGATTAATATTTCCGGTTATATAGGTCGTCCTGAGGCTGCAAGAAAGAAAAATGCTCTTCAGTATTTTTTTGTAAATAACAGATATATGCGTCATCCTTATTTCAATAAAGCTGTGACAGAAAGTTATCAGCAATTGATACCGCAGGGAGAGATGCCTAATTATTTCCTGTATCTTGAAGTTGATCCGGCTAATATCGATGTTAATATTCATCCGACCAAGACGGAGATAAAATTTGAAAATGAGAGTTATATATGGCAGATAATAAATGCTGCCGTAAAAGAGGCACTTGGAAAGTTCAGTGCTGTACCGTCAATAGATTTTGATATGACTGATGCACCTGATATCCCTGTTTATAATGCTTCTTCACTGCATAAGCCGACTCCTCATTTCGATACGGAATACAACCCGTTTAAAAAGAATAAAGATGCTTCTGTCTCTAACTGGCAGAAACTTTATCAGAAAAATAATGAACATAAAAGAACTGATCCGTTCAAGGGAAATCTTCCGGATTTCTCCGAATTCAAAGAAGATCTTTCAGAATTCGGAACGGAACAGATAGAAGAAATACCGCAACAGATTTCTCAATTTGATTCGGATCCTGATTATTTTCATGCAGATGCAATTTTTCCATCAGCAAATCCGGTTTCTTCGGATGATGATTTTTCAGAAAATGAAATGACTTTTGTTTCTAAAATCTCTTCTGATGAAAACAGCGAAGCAGGAGATGAAACAAATGATCATAATGAAGATGAAAATGAAAATATCTTTGTTTCTAAAATCTCCGGAAATGCCGGCTTTGAAAATGAAGACAGTGAAGCGGAAAATGAAGGGAATGAAATAATTCTCCGTTCAAAAATGACGGATGAATTTTATTCTTCTTCGGAAGACGGATCAAATGAAACAGAATCAAATGAAGCAGAATCACCGGAAGCAGGTTTCGACAATGCTAGTGCTTTCGTAACAACTTCAGAACAGACAGAAAACAATGTCTTTATGTCCGGAATATCTGCTCCCGTAAAATCTCAGTCCGGAATTTTTGAAGAGAAATCATATTCGGAAGGAAAGCATTTCCAGCTTAAAGGCCGATATATTCTGACTTCTGTAAAATCGGGTCTTATGCTTATCGATCAGCACAGAGCGCATATCAGAGTGCTTTTTGACCGATATATGGAGAATATAAACAATCGACAGGGCGTTTCACAGGGAATACTTTTTCCTGAAATGCTTGAAGTTTCGGTTTCTGATGCCGTGATACTTGATGAAATTACTGAAGATCTTAATTTTCTCGGATTCGATATTTCCAATCTTGGCTCGGGAACATATTCAGTTAACGGAATTCCCGCAGGAATAGAAGGTATAAATTATACTGATCTTATTCATTCAATGATAGATAATGCCAAAAACAAAGGCAAAAATCTTTCTGAAGAAATTCATGAAATGCTTTCTCTTACTCTTGCGAAAGCAGCTGCAATACCTTACGGTGAGTTTCTTAATAATGATGCGATGGAGAAACTGATAGATTCTCTTTTCTCTTCCTCAATGCCGAATTATACTCCTGACGGGAAAACTATCATATCAGTATTGTCTAACGAGGAGATATTAAAAAGATTCAGATAAAAAATTTATAATCAATAAAAGCATATAATCAAAAAAAAGCATATAATGAAATACGCAATATCATTGATGGCGGCTATTCCGGTAAGGGCATTACCTTCGGAAACTTCCGAGATGGTTTCTCAGATACTTTTCGGAGAGCATTTTATTATCGAAGAAGAAAACGGTAACTGGATTAAAATCCATAATGTTTCTGATTCTTATGAAGGCTGGATTGATTATAAAACTGCGACAGTTATTTCGGAAGAAGAATTCAATCATATAAATGAAAATATACCTTCTTTCGTAAAAACTCCTTTTACTCAGATATATAAAGAAGGAAAAGCAGATCCGATTCGCGTATCAATAGGAAGTATTATTCCTTTTTATAATGATAAGACACAGTCTTTCAGAATAAACGATACTGCTTATTTTATAAAAAGAAATAATCTTAAGACAGCACCGGAATCACATTTAAAACAATTACTCAGAAATGCCGAACTGTATCTTAATACTCCTTATTTATGGGGAGGAAAAACGATATTAGGCATCGACTGTTCCGGTTTTGTACAGTCTGTTTTCCGTATAAATAATATAAAACTTCCAAGAGATGCATCACAGCAATACAAGGAGGGAGAGGAAATAAAATTTGAAGATGCATATCCCGGCGACCTGGCTTTCTTTAAAAACGAAGCGGGGAAAGTGATTCATGTCGGAATATTTATCGAAAAAAATAAGATAATACATTGTTCCGGCGATGTACATATCGACACTCTTGATGAAAGAGGAATATTTTCCGAAAGATTGAATAAATACACACATTTTAATCCGGAAATTAAGCGCTTACAGATAAAAAGAAGAAAAAATAAAGAATGAAAAATATTGACTTTCCCGCATCAGATACGGGAATATTACTTGTAAATCTTGGTACACCCGATTCACCTAAAAGCAAAGATGTAAAAACATTTCTTCAGCAGATGCTGACAGATAAATATCTTATTACCGGATCTTCCCTGAAAAGAAAATTTCTTGTAAACTACATTATAATTCCCGCAAGACTTTCCAAATCTACCGCAGCATATAAATCTGTATGGACTGAAGAAGGTTCTCCTCTTAAAACAGGAATGATAAATGTCGCAGAATCTCTTTCTCAGACAATTAATATGCCTGTGAATATAGCAATGCGATATGGGAATCCTTCTATAGAGGCTGCTTTCAGAGAATTTCAGGAAAAAGAGATAAATAATATTATAATAATCCCTTTTTATCCGCATTTCACTCTTTCAACTTATGTCACTATGGAGGAGGAGATCGAAAGAATCGCTACTCAGTATAAGGATATAAAATATAAGATAACTAATCCGCTTGCTCTTGATAAAAACTATCTAAACGGTTTCACATCTTTCATAAATGAATATATAATTCAGGAAATAGAGATAACAGAACCGGAGAAAAAAGAAAGAGACGCAGATGAAAATATCTCAGAAGATAAACTAAAAGAAAATCAGCTCAATTCCGATAATACCGATAATGCCGGCAATGCAGAACCTGAAGAAATAGCTAATGAAATCTCGGAATCAGATATATCTGAACAGGGAAGTTCTGAATCTTCTGAGCATAAAATTAATTCTGCTATTAGATCCGAAATACCTTTTTCTTCTTTTGAACAGGAAATCTTCGCTGAAAGAAAAACCATATCTTCAGAAGAAGAGATCATGATAAATGAAGCAAATCAGAAAGAGACAGCAGAAAAAGAGGATAATAAGAAAATAAACTTATCTGCTATAGAAGAAAAAGGAGACAAGGAAAAAGAGGATAATAAGAAAATAAACGTAACTCTTGCAGAAGAAAAAACAGAGA
>CAMTON010000032.1 GCA_947074105.1 uncultured Bacteroidales bacterium | reverse complement strand
TGACGTCAAGATATTTATAAGGAGGAGTAGGACCAGTATAATTGATATTCGTCTCACCTTCCGAAGGGTGAAGTCCCACATCCTTGCCCTGAGAATAATTATACCATGAATGAGCGACAAATTCCTGAAGACCGTCAAGAGATTCGGGGTCAAACGGCTCAATCTTTTTGAGGTTTCTGTCAACTATAATACCGCGTGGTATCTTATAAGTATCAAGTTCACCGTAATTACCCATAGGGAAATCTCCGTATGAAATATAATTACGAAGTCCGCCTCCGATTTTTGTCCATTCAGGATACTGCGAAAGAATAGCAATTGCATCCGGAACGAAAACCTGAGACACGAAAAGCTGAGCTCTCTGAATAATATTTGCTACCCAGCTGAGGCGCTCAAGATTAATAGCTGAAGGATCGTTAATATTGACGGCACATCCCATACCTCCCATAAGATAGTTCGGATGAGGATTTTTTCCTCCGAATAATGTCTGAATCCTTACAACGTCTCTCATCTCTTCAAAAGTCTGAAAATAATGAGTGACAGCCATAAGATTGACAGAAGGAGACAGTTTGTAGGCAGGATGTCCCCAATAACCGTTAGCCAGGAATCCGAGTTTGCCTGTTGCCGCGAAACTTTTCAGCTTATCAAGCATAAGTTTAAAATCGCCTTCCGAGTTCTTAGGCCAGGAAGATATGGAAGCAGCTATATCTGCGGCTTCCTTAGGATCTCCTTTCAGAGCAGATATTATATCAACCCAGTCAAATGCCTGAAGAGTATAAAAATGAAAAAGATGATCCTGGATATAAAGAGCTCCCTGCATGAGGTTTCTTACCTGTTCCGCATTAGGCGGAATAGTCACATCAAGGGCATTCTCAATAACTCTTACTCCTGCCATTCCGTGAATCGAAGTACATACGCCGCATACACGTGCTACAAATGCCCATATATCACGCGGATCACGGCCGTTTGCGATTAATTCGATACCTCGAATCATAGTTCCCGAGCTGAAAGCATCGGTTACAATATTATTCTCAATATCTGCTTCTATCCGCAAATGTCCTTCAATTCTTGTTACAGGATCAATAACTATACGATTAGCCATAATAAGTTTTTTTTACCGGTTAAAATGGATGAATGATAACAGAGAAATACTTTTGGTATTCCCGCAAAGTAACTTTTCTTTATTCTTTGCTGTCATCATCAGAAGAATTCATTTCTTCTTCTTTCTTTATGATTTTATCTGCTTCCTGCGACATGTCGGCAAGAGTCTTTTCCGTATCTTCTTGATTTACTGAATAATCATCACCCATATCACCTCTTATCATTCTGTTTTTTCTCATATTCGTGGCAATGGCATGAGCAACAACGCCACCAAGAGCTATTCCCGCAAGGCCGGCACCAATCTTATCAGCATTAGATTCAACGCCGAAACCGTAAGTATAAGGGATGTGTTCATAAAGAGGTTCGTAATCCCAGAAGTTTGGTTCGGCACATCCGATGCACCCATGTCCCGACTGGATAGGATAACTCACTCCGAGATTCCATTTTATGACAGCACAGGAATTAAACGTATTAGGGCCTTTGCATCCCATATAATAAAGACAATATCCTTTCTTTGCATTTTCATCATCAAATGACTGGACGAAAAGTCCCGCATCATAACACGGACGGCGGTAACAGGTATCATGTATTCTTCTTCCGTAAAATACTTTTGGCCTTAACTGCTGATCAAGTTCCGGAAGTTTATCGAATGTAAGTATATAAGTTATAACACCGGCCATAACATCTGCAATAGGAGGACAACCCTGTACATTTACAATAGGTTTTCCTTTTATTATTTTATGTATAGGCTGAGCATCTGTAGGGTTGGGGCGCGCATGCTGAATGCATCCTGAAGAAGCGCAGTTTCCCCAAGCGATAATGGCTTTTGCTCCGCGAACATCTTCTTTAAGGACATCCAGGGCGCTTCTTCCTCCCAGTGTGCAGTAACCCGGATTTCCAAGTGGAACAGCACCCTCAATAAGAAGTATATAATTACCATAATTCTCTTTCATTGCAGCTTTCTGTGCATCTAAGGCCTGTTGACCTGCTGCAGCCATTATTGTGTCGTCGTAATCAAGAGATATCATTTCAAGTAAGATATCCTGTACTATAGGATGAGAACATCTTATAAAAGATTCACTGCAGCATGTGCATTCCTGAAAATGTTCCCATATTACCGGAACACGCGGTTTTGTCATAAAAGCATCAACTACCTGTTCAACACCGGAAGCTTTTAATCCTAGCATTGAACCCATGATTCCGCAAAACTTCATGAAATCACGTCTTGATATGCCGCGACTTTTAAGGAATTCATAGGTTGTAATTTTTTTCTTCATTTTCCGTTCAAATAAGTTGTTTAACAAATTCTTGGCAATTGCTCTCCGCTGATCATGTCTATTGTCCTTTTACTTCCGTAAATTGTTCGGGCAGTTACTACTGGTGTAACATCTTTTTTATCGACGCGGCCGATTATACAGCTATTTTTACCCTCTTCAAACTCTTTGAGAATCTCAAGAGTTTTACTGCTATCTTGTGGTGAAACAAATAATATCATGATACCTTCATTGGCAACACCCAGCGGATCAAATCCAAGTAATTCACAAAAGGATGAAACTTTTTTCTCTATTGGTATTGCATCTTCCTCAATCATTATTGAAAGTGAAGCAGACTCGGCAATTTCATTTAGAACAGAAGAAACTCCGCCTCTTGTCGGATCTCTCATCATATGTATATCTACACTTTCCGCTACTTTTGCTATCATCCTGTTCAGTGATGCTGTATCACTTTTAATATCAGCTTCAAAGCCCAGGCTGCTTCTTTCAGAAATAATACACATTCCGTGAGAAGCAATATTACCAGTTATAATTATGCTGTCGCCCGCTTTAATCCTTTCTGAAGCGATAATGACATTTTCAGGTATAACACCTATACCGCTGGTATTGATATATATACCGTCACCTTTTCCGTTTTCAACGACTTTTGTATCTCCCGTAACAATTTTCACGCCTGCTTTTTCAGCTGCTTTTGACATACTTATGGCTATCTTCTCAATAATCTCAATATCCGTACCTTCTTCAATAATGAAAGCTGCGGAAATAAAAAGAGGTTTTGCTCCGCAGGCAGTAAGGTCGTTTACTGTTCCGTTAATAGCCAGGTCGCCGATATCACCTCCGTTAAAGAATAAAGGTTTAACAACAAAAGAATCGGTAGAATATGCCATTCTTGAATTACCAAGACTGAATACGGCACCATCATGCTGACAGTCGAGATATTCATTAGAGAAGTTCCTGATAAAGACATCCTTTATTAGTTTATCACTCATTCTGCCGCCTCCGCCGTGAGCAATCTCTATCTTACTGCTTTTCTTAGTTGTTACAGGACAATTCATTGTTAAGACAATATTTATAATAAGCCGAACATATCCCTTCTGATGAAACCATAGCTGCACCCATCGGCGATGTCGGATTACATTTGTTATTAAAATAAATACACTGGTCCGGTTTAAGTATTCCCTTATAGATATCAGTTAAGGGACATTTATTTTCAATAAAACTGTTAAGCGGAATTATATTGAATCTCAGAAGAGCATCAAATTCTGAATGCTTTCTTTTCAACCCGTATCCGCTGTCAGCAACATTTCCTATTCCGTGCCAGATCTGATCTGTAATTTCAAAAAACTCGTTAAGCATTGTCTGAGCCATTTCGTTACCTATTTCGCTTACTGCACGTTTATATGAATTGATTACCGTCCATTTCTGATTATTTACCATCTCTATGCAGTCGTAAATACCAAGTAGTATATCTACAGGTTCAAAACCTGTTGTCGCGATACCTATTTTATACTTATTGGCAAGAGCATAATAATCTTTATAACCGGCGACTGTACAGACATGTCCTGCCGCAAGAAGAGCATCAATTCTGAAATCCCGGTCTTCAAGAAGATAATCCACAACTTTATGTACCCTATACATACATGTGATTATTGAGTAATTCTTTAATTTCAGTTTTTTACTTTTCAGAATACTCAAAGCATATATAGGAGCCGTCGTTTCAAATCCTATTGCAAAAAAAACTATCTGTTTATCTTTATTCTGTTCAGCTATATCAACAGCATCGAGGGGGGAGTAAACTACTCTTATGTCTGAGCCTTCACTTTTGGCCTGAGCCAGCGAACCGATAGCAGAGGGAACCCTCAACATATCGCCGAAAGTGCATAAGACGACATCTTTTTTCTTTGAAATTTCTATTGCCTGAATGATTTTATTTTCATCGGAGACACATACCGGGCATCCCGGACCATGAATCATCTCAATTGAACGTGGGATAAGATCTTTTAAACCGTTCTTTAAAATCGAGTGACTCTGTCCTCCGCATACTTCCATGATTTTATAATCCCCAAGAGCTTTCCTGTGAATTAATTCTGATATGCGAAGTACGTTTTCTTTGTCTCTGAAGTCGGAATTAATCATTATTCTCGATAATTAATGGATAATTTTCTTCTACTTCCATATTCATCAATAGTCTTCTGAAATTAGCAATTGTCCTTTCAGCTTCTTCTTCGTCAACACGACAAAGGGCGACACCTGCGTGAGCAAGTACGTAATCGCCTTCTTCGACATTGACCCATTCTATGCAAATGTTCTTTACTACTCCGTCAAAATCAACTCTCGCCATTTTTAAATCTGGGATGTCCGCGCTTATACGGATTACTTTCCCGGGTATCGCTAAACACATTTTTAAAATTTTTCAAAGTTTATCTTATAAACATTTGATTTACAATTATTGTTTATATAAAAAAATCAAATATTTGGTAATGTCTGAATTTAAATTACATATTAAAGGATTGGTTCAGGGTGTCGGCTTCAGACCCTTTATTTACAGAATTGCCAGCCAGCTTAATATTCCAGGAGAGGTGCGCAATGATAATGAAGGAGTATATGTCTGCTTTAATGCTTCTGAGTCTCAAAAGGAGAGATTCATAAGGAGAATTATGGCTGAAAAACCTGCTGCTTCCGATATTCATGAGATAGATGTTACGGAAGTTGACACATTTACCAATTATGACGGTTTCAGAATAATAGAAAGTCAGACAGTATCAGACAGAATAACCGATATATCTCCCGATATTTCAACCTGTGATGAATGTCTTGAGGAAATAAAGCAGAATCCTTTAAGATTAAATTATCCTTTTACCAACTGTACGAACTGCGGGCCCCGCTTTTCTATAATAAAATCTCTTCCATATGACAGATCTTCCACGACGATGAAAGATTTCGTTATGTGTCCGCAATGTACCTCTCAGTATATTAATGTCAGAGACCGTCGTTTTCATGCACAACCTATAGCATGTCTTGAATGCGGACCTCATTATACGATATACTGTTCCGGAGAAAATCATACCGGCTTTATTAATCTCCGGGATGATAAGCAGATAGGGCTAATTGCCGATAATATCGCCCTTGGCAGGCTTGTGGCATTAAAAGGAATAGGCGGATATAATCTTTTGTGTGATGCTTTCAATCCTGCCTCGGTTACTAAACTTCGGGAACTGAAGCTAAGAGAACACAAACCTCTTGCCGTAATGTTCCGGGATGTAGAAACAGCAAAGAAATATGTCAGGATAACTCAAAAGGAAGAAGCCGAACTTAAAAGCTGGAGAAAACCGATTCTGCTTCTTAAACAGATTAAGACATTCAATCAAAATATAAATGATTCTCTTTCGGAACTGGGGATAATACTTCCTTATGCTCCTGTTCACACAATACTTTTCAGCTATCTAAAAACAGATGCAGTAGTCTTTACGAGCGCGAATATTTCCAACCAGCCTATAATCAGCGATGACCAGGATATTATGACGGTATTTCAGGGAAAGACAGAAATAATAGCTCGTCATAACAGACCTGTTTCAAATCCTCTTGATGATTCAGTCATAAAGTTTATAAACGACAGAAAGATCATGATACGACGCTCACGCGGATTCGTTCCTGAGCCTTTTTACGGAGATTTTAATGCAGAAGGAATATTGTCACTGGGAGCCGAAAACAATTCCTATTTCGCCATAGGGCGCGAGAATAAGATAATATTGAGCCAATATCACGGAAATACGGCTCATGAGGAGAATCTTGATTTTCTTAAAAGCAATATTGAAAGATTCTCGGAACTCTATAATTTCAAGCCGTCAATGATATGCTGTGATCTGCATCCGGGTTATAACACGACAAGACTCGGCCGGCAGCTTTCTTTTATCTACGATATTCCGCTTATTCAGGTTCAGCATCATTATGCTCATGCACTGGCAGCGCTTGGCGAGCATAACATTAAAGACAATACTCTCTGTGTCGTTTTCGACGGTGCGGGCTATGGTATGGATAATAATATATGGGGAAGTGAATTCATGATCTGTGACACCAATCAGTTCATAAGACTTAACCATTTTGATTATGTCTCTCTTCCCGGAGGTGATATGGCTCCGCGACAGTCATGGCGGTCGGCTATTGCCTTTACTGAGCACTACGGACTTACTCTTCCCGATAGTTTCCTGGAAAGAATAGATAATGATAATATCAATGCAATAAAAGGAATCATTGATCTGAAACTTAATTCACCTCTCGGATGCGGAGCAGGGAGAATATTTGACGCAGCTGCTTCGCTGACAGGAATAAGTGATTTTAATCATTATCAGGGTCAGTCGGCTATGAAGTTCGAATCAGCAGCATCTTCCGACCGCGATTCACAATATGATTTCGATCATAATGATCCTTTAAACAATAAGAGTCTTTTTGAATCTGTAATCAACGATATAAACAACGGAAAAGAGATATCGGAAATAAGCTCAAAATTTCATAATACACTGGTCCGTAAAATCACATTCCGGATTATTGAAATCATAATAAGTTACGGTCTGCCCAGAAGAGTGATTCTCTCGGGAGGTTGTTTTCAGAATGCTATTCTGCTTCATGAGATAACCAAAACTCTTGAACGCTGTAATATACACTGCATAATTGCAGATAAATACCCTTTAAATGACGGCGGAATAGCTTTCGGACAGATATTTTACGGATCACAAAACAGATAAAGTCATGCATGAACTTTCAGTCGCTACATCGATAATGGAGAAGGTTGTTGAAATATCAAATGACAACAATGCCGAAAAAATCAAAGAGATTGAACTTGAGATAGGTTCCCTGTCCGGAATAGACAGAGCATCATTTTCCTTTGTCATGGAATGTCTGAAAGAATCATACGGTTTCCCTGATTGTAATATAATAATCAACTATCACGAACATAAATTTATATGCAATAACTGCGGAAATATGTTTACCGACAGATTCATCGGTTCTATATGTTCGGAATGCAATGACGGATTACTTACTGTCACGGGAAGTCAGGATGTTAAAATAAAATCATTATTAATAGAATAAATATTATGTGCCAGAATTGCGGATGTGAACATGGAGATATTCATGAACATCATCATCACCACAGTCACGATCATCAGCATAACCATGATCACAATCATGAACACCATCATCATGACCATCATGAACATGGTCATGAAAAAAGAATAATGCTGGAACAGGATGTATTGGAGAAAAACAAAGTTCTCGCCTGTTCCGCCAGACAGAAATTAGAAGACTCGGACTCAACTTTAATAAACATGATAAGCTCGCCCGGCTCGGGAAAAACATCACTTCTGGAAGCTCTTATTCCGAAGATGAAAAGAAAATGTTATGTTATTGAAGGTGATCAGCAGACATCCAACGACAGTGAGAGGCTGAAACGTCTGGATATCTCTTCCGTTCAGATAAATACCGGCAATGGTTGCCATCTTGACGCACAAATGGTCGAGGAGGGTTTACAGCAGCTAAAACCTCTGAATAATTCACTGATTTTTATAGAAAACGTGGGCAATCTTGTTTGTCCGTCTCTTTTCGACCTTGGCGAGAATCTCAGAATCGTGGTGATAAGCACTACAGAAGGCGAAGACAAACCATTAAAATATCCCAACGCCTTTCTTTTTGCCAATGTATGCATAATCAACAAGATTGATCTGTTACCATTTCTGAAGTTTGATATAGACGCACTGTTGAAGAATATAAATGCAGTTAACCCGAATATGCTTATATTTCGTACTTCCGCCACAACAGGGGAGGGAATACCCGAAATTGTCGACTGGCTGGAGCATAAATAAGGATATTTAAGCTACCTAAATTAGTCATTATTATTGTTTTAATGATTTATTATGTTATATTTGCGATAGTGCTATAGCTGTATTATTGTATAAACTTAAATCGAAATCATTATTACATTATGAAGGAAAGGGATATTGTTGAGATTTTTGAAGATATATTTTCAGAATCCGATTATAATTTAAAGATTGCAGAAGAGGATTTCAGGGATTTAATAAAAACTGATATCAAAGTCAAAACGATTTATGAAGACTGGTGTGACGAAATGGGATACTCCTTACGAAAGGGGTTTAAATCTTATTTCATCAACAAAAACGAATCTGATAATATCTGGGATACTATCTTCCCTAATTCAGAAGAACTTGACGGCTATGAATTTCACTAATTAAAATATGTCGGGAAATTCAGAATCTAATCAGCCGCTTATAACAATCAGTACCGTAGTTTTTAATGATAAATCTATTGAGGAAACTATCTTGTCGGTTCTTCCTTTTTTGAACCGCGATGTTGAATATATCATTAAGGACGGAGGTTCTGTTGATGGTACACTTGATATAATCCGTAAGTACGGTGAATATGTTACGGTCATCTCAGAGAAAGACAAAGGCATTTACGATGCGATGAATACGGTTTCCGAAAAATGTCGCGGCAGTTATATCCTTCATCTTAATGCCGGTGACAAACTTATCGATCTACCTCTGGATTATATAAAAGAGAATATTAACAACAATTTTGATGCCATTTCTTTTCCATGTTTGTTAAGCAATGGCAAAACATTCTACAGCAAATTTAATTTTCGTCTCCGTATGATGAATACACTCCATCATCAGAGCACGTTTTACAAAAGAAGTCTCGTAAAATACGACACATCTTATTATGCATATTCCGATTTTGATCTTAACCAGAGATTCTATTATTCGGATAAAAAAATAAAATGTTTAACCTCACCCGTTGTCGCTTATCACGACATTGTCGGAATAACATCAACAGGGAAATATAAGAAAGAATTCTACCGCATTCTGATAAAGAACTCCGGTTATCTATATTTCTTCCTTTATTTCCCTGTTAATTTTGTGAGAAAATTCATAATGCGGAAGGCATAAATACTATACTTCCCTTCAACGAAAAGTCCTATAGCTATCAGGCTACAGGACTTTTTGTTTAATATCATATAGTAATCTCATCGACTACTTCAAACTCCGTTTCCGGAAAATCGCATTTCAGCACATTTCTTATAAACTCAAGAGAATCGCTTTCTATTACCGAATCTGCTTTAGGATAAAGGTTATAAACCAGTTTATGAAGTCGGATTCCGTAATCTTTAATCACCTTAAGATTAAGAAGAGTGTGATTAAGACTTCCGAGTTTCCCGCTTGTAACGAAGATAAGCGGGTAATCATGCTTCTTAATATAATCAACAGTCAGAAACTCCTCCGTTACAGGAACCATAAGACCTCCGGCACCTTCAAGAAGAACGACGTCATACTTAGATTCCAGTCTTTCGGTAGCGTCCTCTATGGCTTTGATATCTACATCACGTTTATCTATTCTTGAAGCCAGATGAGGCGAACACGGATAAGAGAATATCTGGGGAGCCGTTGTCATATCCTTATCCTCTTCAAAGGGTTCGCATTTCATAATCTGTCGGTGTAGTTCTATATCTTCAGAATAACCCACGTTACCTGTCTGAATCATTTTCTGAGTAATAACATTCACACCTTCATTCATCAGGTTACGGGCAAGTATACCTGTCACATAGCTTTTGCCGACATTAGTATCTATCCCTGAAATAAAATATGTTCCTTTCATTTTACATATATCTTTTAATCATCATAAAGATGAATTCAATTTCTTTTTCTCGCCACGATATATACCGGAGCATAGGTCAGACTGACCTTTCCTTCTTTATCGAAGCGGCATTTATAATTATCCGAAAATGCTGTAAGGCGTGATGCCGTCCAGCGGAAATCTGTAATTCCGTTTACACCCGTTTTCTTCATGTGTCTCAGCACATCGACCGGAGTATCGAAATAAAGCCTGATCAGATCATGATCAAAAGTCAATATTTCATAATCGCCGCCGAGCATTTCTATGATTTTATCCTTACTGTAATAATTCAGCCCCACGTTAAGAGTTTCTCTGATCTCTATCATATTCTCAGGCAGGAAAGTACTGAATGCCAGGACTCCGCCTTTGCGGAGCATACTGTCGCAACGTCTGAAGAAGCTTTCCATATCCTTAAACCACTGGAATACCGATGAAGAAGCTATAAGGTCATAACCGTGGCCGAAATCATACGACTCAGCATCAGCTTTTATATAATCATAACTGATATTTCTTTCATCAAGAAGCGACTGCAGACTGGCCGGACAATCGGTGATATCGTTGAAAGTAAAATCATAATCTCCACGTTTGAAAGATGCTTTTTCTGTAAGCTTTTCACTGAGAAAACCACTTCCGCAACCTATTTCCAGTACTTTACGAATATCTTTTCCGTTATCATCATTACCTGCATAAGCGGGCATCAGCGAAAATAACTTCGCTGCTATATCTTTCTGTACCGTCGCACTGTTATGATATGTTTCCCTTGTCTTATGAAACCGTGATGAAATCAGCTCTTTGTTCATGGGGAAGAAGTTTATTATTTTATTAACTCGATTAATTTTTCAGGAGATGAGATAAATTCCGCATAATGGGCACCGTCATTAACAGTGATTTCTATATTGCTTATCCTGCTGTGTCCGTCCCAGTATCTGCGCTGATTCTCAGCAGGGAAAATCTTATCATTTTCTCCTATTATACATTTATTCCATGACAGATTACTATGAGAAATTACCTCATCATACCGTTTGCCAATTTCCGATAGTTCGGTTTTTAAAGACTCGATATCTCTGTCAGGTTTATGAGCCGCAATAAACTCATTCATCGCTTTTGCCGAACCGCACATACGGCGATAAAATCTGATCAGGTTATCTTCGTTTAAAGTTTCAAGCGTACCGTTGAATATAAGCTCCGGAATTCCTTCTCTGTCGTCTATAGGCTTAGGAGTCCCGTTTATAGCGATACTCTTCTTTAACCTGAAATCTATTGCCGAAAATACCATATCGGCATTCCATACTCCCATCGACCAGGCAATGAGATATATCTTTTCATATTCCGATAATATGGAGATATCGAATGCAGGATCAGTATAATCCCATACGACACAGATATCTGTATCGGCTTTAAAAGAACCGGGTATCGTGATTATATTTTCGTCAGTGCCCCATCCTGAAAAAAACAGAAGCAGATGTCTGTTATTGCCTTTATATATTATTTTGCTTTTCATAGACTAAAAGGAAATTATGATTATATGGTTTCTTATTAAATATATCTGTCAAGCACCGAGATCAATCTCTCTATATCCTTTGCTGTATGTGAAGCAGAAAGAGAAAGTCGCAGTCTTGCCGTTCCCTTCGGAACGGTCGGAGGACGTACCGGAAGGACGAAAAATCCTTCTTCTCTTACCTTTTCAGCAATATCTACCGCTGCATCGCTTTCTCCGATTATTACAGGAATGATATGCGAACTGCTCTCACACTCTTTTCCTTTACCCCGCAGATATTTATGAAGAGTTGCAGATATCTCATCAAGGTTCATCCTCTTTTCTTCAAACTCCGGCAGCTTTTCAATAATGAAGCGTGTCCATGCTACGTTGACAGGAGGAAGGGCTGTTGTAAATATCATCGTTCTGCATGCATTTATGAGATATTCCCTTACATAATCATTACATATCACATAAGCACCGGTAGAAGCAAGAGCCTTTCCGCATGTTCCGAGTATGATATCTATATGGTCGGTAAGTCCGCTTTCCTCACAGCAACCCAGACCGTTTCGTCCTCTTACACCAACGCTATGAGCTTCATCGACATAGAGATACACATTATTATATCTGCTTTTTATTTCGACAAGCCGGTTAAGATCCGCTTCGTCACCGTCCATGCTGAAAATGGATTCGGTGATTATGAATACCGATTCGAACTGACCGGCATTCTCTGCCACAAGCTTCTCCAGCTGAACGTAATCATTATGACGGTATCTTATGGTTTTGGCCTCTGCCAGTCTTATTCCGTCAATCATACTTGCATGCGAGAGTTTATCGGCAAGGATAAGAGAATTTTTATCACATAAAGCCGGAATTACGCCCGAGTTGGCATGATAGCCGCTTCCGAAGAAAAGGGCAGGGCGGCCGTAAAGACGTTCAAGCAGAGATTCCAGAAGAAGATATTCATTATGATTTCCCGTAAGAAGACGTGAAGAGACGGCACTCATACGGCTTTTGTCATAAGAAGAGTCAGCAATGAACTCTTCAATAAGGGATCTGCTTTCACCTATTCCGAGATAATCATTGGAAGCCATATTAAGCTGATCCCCGTTTCCGAGAATGCCGTCAATGTCGCGTAACTCTCTGTAGTTACCCGCCTCCTTTATTTTATCAAGTTTGTTTTTTATATTATTCATTTCTTAAACCCAAATTCTTCATTATTAAAATTGAGGTAAACCTCTATCTTTTTTGTTACCATACAGTTTACATATGTAAACCGTACAGTGACAATATTGTCACTGTGCAGTGTCAATATCGCAACCGAACGCTTTTCATATTGTCACCGTGCGCCTTTTTTAAAAGACATTTGAGAGAATCAGATCTGCTTTGCCGTAACTTTCAGTAGTTTCTCTATAAGGAATTTTAGTTCTTCATCAGAAATTACAAAAGGAGGCATTATATATACGAGTTTTCCGAAAGGGCGAACCCAGATACCTTCTTCTACAAACTGTTTCTGAATCACGGCCATATTTACCGGTTTTTTCATCTCAATGACGCCTATCGCTCCCAGAACACGTACTTCGGCCACATTATCAAATTCGCGTGCCGGAGCAAGTCCTTCGTTAAGGATGCGTTCTATATTATTGACTTTCGACTGCCAGTCACTGCTGATCAGTAACGATATTGATGCGTTTGCAACAGCACAGGAAAGAGGATTTCCCATAAAAGTTGGTCCGTGCATAAATACTCCGGGGCTTCCGCTGCATACAGTCGTCGCTACCTCGTCAGTCGCCAGAGTCGCAGCCATTGTCATATATCCGGCCGTAAGTGCCTTACCGATACACATTATATCAGGAGTTATGCCCGCGTACTCGCTTGCGAAAAGTTTGCCGGTACGACCGAAACCTGTAGCTATTTCATCAACAATGAGAAGTACATTATGTTTCTTACATATTTCAGCTGCTTTTTTCAGATATTCAGGATTGTAGAATTTCATGCCTCCTGCGCCCTGGACGATAGGTTCAAGGATAAAGCCGGCTATCTTATCGCCATGTTTCTCGAGAACTTCTTCAAGCGGCCTGATCTGAGAATCATCCCATTTGCCGTTAAAGCCTCCTTCAGGCGACGGTATGAAAAATCTTATCGGAAGAGCCGAGCCGAAAATCTCATGCATGCCCGTAACCGGATCGCATACCGACATCGCATTCCATGTATCTCCGTGATAACCGCTTCTTATCGTTACGAAGTTCGTTTTGTCGGAATATCCTTTTGAAAACCAGTATTGTACTGCCATTTTAAGCGCTACTTCAACCGATACTGATCCCGAATCCGCATAGAATATCTTATCAAGACCTTTGGGTACTATTGAAAGAAGTTTCCTGGCCAGTTCTACGGCCGGTTCATGAGTAAGGCCGCCGAACATTATATGCGACATTTTCTTAATCTGATTTTCAACTGCTTCATTGATCACAGGATTATTATAGCCGTGAACGGCTGCCCACCATGATGACATTCCGTCAATAAGCTTTGTGCCGTCTTCAAGGCTGATGGTTACTCCGTGTGCCTCTTTTACCGGAAAGACCGGAAGAGGATTAATTGTCGATGTATAAGGATGCCATATATGGCTTCTGTCAAAATCAAGATCTATATTATTTTTCATTCGGTTGATTGTCATTAATGTTGTAACCCATCTGTGTGAAAAGCTCTTTGTCTTCGGCTACTCCCGAGCCGATAGTTGTCAGAAGATCGCCTACGATTGCTGAGTTGACTCCGATACGCAGAGCTTCTTTCTGAGCATTTTGTGACAATTGTGCGCGGCCACCTGAAAAACGCAGATAAGCATCAGGATTTATAAAGCGGTACAGAGCTATCGTTTTAAGAATCTCTTCTTCTTTCAGTGGTTTCTGATTTTCAAGAGGGGTCCCGGGAATAGGGGAAAGTATATTAACGGGAATACTCTTAATGCCGAGTTCCTTTAATTTGTAAGCAAGTTCGATGCGCTGTTCCATAGTCTCACCCATACCGATGATACCTCCGGAACAGATGCTCATTCCTACTTTCTGTGCACTCTTTATCGTATTTATCTTTTCTTCCTGAGTATGAGTGGTGCAGAGTTCGTTGAAATAAGAAGGCGCTGTCTCAAGATTGCAGTGATATCTTTTTACTCCCGCATCGTAAAGCTTTTGAAGATCTTCTTCGTCCATAAGACCAAGAGATGCACAAAGTTTGATAGAAGTGTTGCTTCTCAGATATGTATAAATATTGCACACATTGTCAATTTCTCTTTTTGCTATTTTTCTGCCGCTCGTAACAAGTGAGAATCTATGGATTCCCTGTGAATGATTATGGCTGGCATGTCGAAGACATTCCTCTTTATCTACAAGAGAATAGATATCGGCTTTTGTTTTATAGTGAGCCGACTGAGCACACCATTTGCAGTCTTCGGAACATTTTCCCGATTTTGCATTTATTATAGAGCACATATCAAAACGGTCGTTCATAAAACGGCGCGTTATCTCTTCGGCAGCTTTAAAGAGCGGTTCATTATCAGAATCGAGTAATACTTTGATCTCTTCATCGGAAATCTCTTTTCCTTCAAGCACTTTGTTTTTAATCTGTTCCACCATAATGTTTCAGAATTATATAAATAAAAAACATCAGTACCGCTTAAGTATATCTCTGAAGAGTGCTTAAGCGGTACTGATGTCCGTATATGTGAATGTTTAAATTATATATATAAGAAGAATGCCCTTTGCCTGCAGAAGCAAAAGTCACATTTAAGTTTTTGAAAAGAAGAATATCGGTAAGTCCCGTTAAAAGAATGTTTATGCCGGTCAGCGGATTGTCTTCATCCTGAAGATAATCTCTTTCCTGATTTGAATCCATATAACCATCTGACAGAGATGTGTTTTTTGTCAGAGAAGCGTCGGCGATCTCCTTCTTTACCTTTGAAATCACAACACAACGACCGATACTGCAAAAGGAAGCAAACGCCTTTCTGCTCCAGCGTGAGAACACCAGAGTATTTTTTTTCAGCATTTGACTAAACTTTTTCATTTCGTATTGTTGTTATAATTGTGACCCAAATGTAATAAAAGAATATTAATATAAAACAATTGTCACAAAAGTTAATTCTTATCTTTGTTCCTGTATAAGAAACGGTATACGTCCGCCACGCGGATATTTTTAATGTTATTACTATGGAGATAAAGGAAAACTACTCATTAAAGAAACATAATACATTCGGTCTTGATGTAAAGGCCCGTCACTTCGCAGAATACTATTCTGTTGATGAACTTAAAGAGATACTTGCTTCGGATATTGCCCGCAATAATAAATTGCTTTCAATAGGTATGGGAAGTAATCTTCTTTTTACCGGAGATTTCGAAGGACTTGTGCTTCATTCAAAAATAAAATTCATTGAAAAAGTGGCAGAGGATGACGACTTTGTAAAATACAGAGTAGGAGCAGGCGTACCGTGGGATTATTTCTGCAATTATATGGCTATGCTTGATTACAGCGGAGCAGAAAATCTTTCTCTTATTCCTGGTGAGGTCGGAGCTGCCGCCGTTCAGAATATCGGAGCCTATGGTGTAGAAGTGTGTGATCTTATTGATTCTGTTGAGACTCTTGAGCTCGATACGCTTAAAGAAAAGACTTTTAACGTTGATGATTGCCGTTACGGTTACAGGGAGAGCATTTTCAAAGGTGACCTTAAGGGTAAATATATAGTTACATTTGTAAACTTCCTTTTGAAGAAGAATCCGTCATTCAATCTAGAATACGGTTCTCTTAAAGATCTGGCTTCTTCGCCTGAGGACCTTACTGTTTCAAAAGTCCGTGATGCGGTGATAGCTATAAGAAAAGATAAACTTCCTGATCCGGAAAACATAGGTAATGCCGGAAGCTTTTTTAAGAATCCGGTTGTTGATACAGCTACGTTTAACGCTCTACTGGAAGCATATCCGAAAATGCCTTATTATGTTGTTGAGGAAGATAAACAATATAAGATTCCTGCCGGCTGGCTTATTGAGCAGAGCGGCTGGAAAGGTAAGGAAATGGGAGGCGCTGCTGTTTATGAGAAACAGTCGCTGGTGCTGATAAACAAGAATAATGCTACGGCAAACGATATTATTGATCTTGCCGCGGCAATATCTGCAAGTGTAAAGGAAAAATACGGTATCGATATTTCTCCTGAAGTTAATTATATCTGATAAATAAAAATGAAGATTACTGTTTTGGGAAGCGGCACATCAACAGGAGTACCTGAGATAAGATGTAATTGCAGAGTTTGTCGCTCCGATGATAGTCATGATAAAAGATTAAGAGCCTCGGTTATGGTTGAGACTGACGGAGAATCTATTCTTATTGACTGCGGTCCGGATTTCAGGACCCAGATGTTGAATAATCCTTCCCTGAGTCCCTCTTCTCTTATTATCACTCATACTCATTACGATCATCTTGGCGGTCTTGATGACATACGTCCTTTTACAAGGGATAAGGCTTTGAACGTATATGCTGAGCAAAGGGCTGCACAGCATATCAGGGAAAACTACAGCTATATGTTTGCCGAGAAACGGTATCCGGGAATTCCTGACGTTTCTTTGAAAATGATCGGTAATAAACCTTTCAAAACGGGCTCGGCAGAGATCATACCGGTAAGGCTTCTTCATTATAAACTTCCTATCTTCGGCTACAGAATCGGTGATTTCGCTTATCTTACCGACCTTAAGTATATTGAAGATGAGGAGCTTGAGAAACTTAAAGGTCTGAAAGTCCTGTTTCTTGGAGTGATAAGACACAGGCCTCATCTTTCGCATCTGCATCTTGACAAAGCAATGGAGCTGGCAAATAAGATAGGAGCAGAGATGACATATTTTACCCATCTAAGTCATCATATCGGACTTCATTCGGTAATGAATAATACATTTCCTGATAATATGCAGCTTGCTCATGACGGACTGATAATAAATATCTGAAACGGAAATAAAAGTGTCGGTCGGTTATCAGAACACAGAAATAAAATATAATAAAAATATATCAAACGGTAAGATTCGGAATATCCTGATCTTACCGTTTTTTATTTAAGCGTTTTTGTATATGTAAAGAGGTTTGATTCAGTTAATTCCTGTCTTTTTTGAAATTACTGATATATGTCCTTCAGCTTCATATATGTGAAGAAATGAGGTTTTGAACTTATAAAAAAGCCCATTGTTATAGTTAAAATTAAATATAAAAACAATGGATTCGGATAAAACTCAAAAAGATACTAAAGAAACTAATAAAGCTCCGGAAACTTATTATATTAAAGTTCTTCCCGACGGACCTTATGCAGTTTACGGTAATCCGCCTCTTGATCAGCAGGTGATACGCCCAAATGAAGAAGGTAATTCGTGGCTATACCAAAAAGGAAAACAATTTGAAGCAACTCATTCTCCTTATCATCTTTGCCGCTGCGGAGCTTCTAAAAAAAATCCTTTCTGCGACGGTTCACATGTGAATGCCGAATGGGATCCGCAAGAGACTGCTCCTTTTGTCAATATCCTTGACGGCTCGAAATGGTATGACGGCGAAGAAGTATCTCTTTCCGATAATGAGAAATATTGTGCATATGCACGCTTCTGTGATCCGTACGGACGTGTATGGAAGATTGCTGAAACAGCTTCTACTGATAAGGATAAAGAGATATTCTATCATGAAACAGGTCATTGTCCAGCCGGTAGACTGATAGGTTGGGATAAAAACAGAGAAAACCCTTTCGAGCCTGAATTTACTCCTTCAATAAGCATACTTGAAGATCCGCAGATAAAGGTAAGCGGTCCGATATGGGTAAAGGGATGCATAAAAATAGAGAGTGCCGACGGCAAATATTATGAGTTGCGCAACAGGGTAACATTGTGCCGTTGCGGTCAGTCGTCCAATAAACCATTCTGTGATGGAACTCATGCTTCATTTAAATGGAATGATGATCTTCCTTTGCCGGATGCAGACGACGGATCGGAAACATGGTAGAGATTTACTTTGACATAATCAGGCATAAGACCCGGTTATGTCTTTTCATGTTTTTATATATTGTCGTTTCAGTCATAAGTAATGCAGATTAGCAGATTTAGAATAACCATTTTAAAATTTTAGATAATATGAAGGATGTAACATATAAACAGAGTAAAAGCGTTGATTTGCAGAATGTTTTTCTTGCAAAAGTATATGGATGGATGTTTATTGCTCTTCTTATTACAGCTTTTACGGCACTTTTTGTTTCGCGGGATGAAGGATTTAAAAATCTGCTTTTCGGCAACAGGTATGTTTTTTGGGGAGTGTTGATAGCAGAACTGATTCTTGTGTTTGTTATCTCGGGAGCTATACAGAGATTAAGTCCTGTTGTAACGAAACTGCTTTTCATTTTATATTCCATTCTTAACGGAATAACGATGTCGTTCATATTCCTTGTATATACTTCATCAAGTATTTCGCTCACCTTCTTTATTACAGCAGGGACTTTCGGCCTGATGAGTATATATGGATATCTGACAAAAAAAGATCTTACCAAATTCGGCAATATTCTGATAATGGCTCTCCTTGGCATAATCATTGCCTTTGTTGTGAATTTCTTCCTTAAGAGTCAGACCCTTCAGTATATAATCTCTATAATAGGAATTATAGTTTTTGTCGGTCTTGTGGCATATGATACTCAGAAGCTAAAAAGGATAGGGCAAATGGAGCTTGACGAGAATACAAAGAAGAAGCTCTCTATCATAGGAGCATTATCTCTGTATCTCGATTTTATAAATCTTTTTCTTCTTCTTCTTCAGTTCTTCGGGGGACGTCGCAGTTGAAAAGCACAGTATATTAAAGTTTTAATTTGAAATATAAAATCTGTATTGTAGCTTTGTACCTAATGAATATACCAAAGTGATTCATTAACTACAAAATAACAGTTCAAAATAAAGAAATTTAAATGAGATTAACTGACGATTGGTTTACCGCTCTTTCCGAAGATGATAATGGTAACATGGTTTATATAAACGGAAGAGATAAAATAATGGACTTCATAACTTCAGGGAAGTTCAAAGAACGTGTTGAGATAACATGGAAATTTGAACCTGATTCCAAAGGGTTGCCTTCTCCGGAACTGGCTAAACTTATGGAGGAAGTGCAGTTGACTCTTCAAAAAGCTATGGAGAAAGATAAACTTTCCATTATGACCGGTACTTATGTCGGAGCGGGAGAAAGAATAATGGTTTTTATAACTAGAAATATCCCGGCTTTCGGTGAAAGATTGAATCTTGCTCTTAAAGATTTCGAACTTCTTCCTATCACGATATATACAGAGAAAGATCCTGATAATGAGGAATACCTTGATATGTATCAGATGAAAGAAAATGCTATCGAGTAGTATTTGTTATCTGTATAGAAGGCATAACGCTTGAAACGAGATGAAAGTGGATGCAATAGAATAGTATTCTTTATCCGGTATTTACATGATATATTCAGAGTGTAAATATTCTTATGTCATAATAATCAGATATTTAAACTTATATAATGACAGAAGCCCTGACTTTCCTTTAGAGTTCAGGGCTTCTGCTGTTTTTATAATATTAATTTTTTTCTTTTTCCGACAAAAACGGGTTTCTGTCTTTGTACTGCACGGTCGAAACCGAATATATAATCTCTGAAAGTATAATATCTCATTAAAGGTGTGGTATATCCGGATATGATATCAAAGTTTTCATTGATATCTTTCACGTAAGCAGATTCTTTATTATTGTCTCTGACGTCCAGTATGTATGCTTTAAGATCTTTTGCCGGATCTTTCGATGTCGAAAGTCCTCCCAGGATCCAGTAAAAAGATATATCATCAATATATTGAGGATATTTGCCGTTACAGAAGTCAAGTAAAAGTAATCCTCTTTTTTCCATACTTAAAGGCATTTCAAGAATCTCATCAGACAGGAAGTCAATAAGATCATTCAGGAATGAAGGCTCTTTATCCATTATATTCTGAAACAGTTCCTGCCAGGTTTCTGTATTGTAATAAAAATCAATTACTCTTGAAAGTTTTACGGAACGGTGAAGATCATCCATACTCATTGCTTCTGTCTGAAGAATTTCATAAGGTGGAAGAGGAGAGTATTTTAATCCTAACTTATCTGCCTCACGTCTCATTTTAGTTCCCGGAAGTACTTTGAGAGTTTCTAACTGAATTTCAGAAGCTCTTATCTGTGAAAGCTTATAGACATCCTGATAAAGCATATCATAAGTATATCCCGGCAGTCCTGAAATAAGATCGGTATGTGTGATTATATTATCAAGGGAACAAAGGTATTTAAGTCCGTCGAGTGAAGCTTCAAGAGTTCCTAATCTCTGACTTAAAGTAAGAACATTCTGGTGAAGGCTCTGAATCCCTGCTTCAAGATGAAGAAGGCCCGCAGGCATAACTTTTAATTTCTCTCTTACTTCTTCGCTGAGCATTGCAGGATGTACTTCCAGATGAAAGTCAAGACGTCCGTTATATTCGTTGAATATATCAAGCATTTGAGACGCTCGGCGGCTTTGTCCGTTGAATGTGCGGTCGAGAAGACGAATGCTTTTTATCCCCATCGAAAGATAAGTGTCAAGTCGCTGACGGATATTATCTAAAGAAAGATTTCTAACAGGTTTATCTTCACCGCTTACGCAGAAAGCACAGGTGTTAAAGCAACCACGTGCAGTTTCAAACTGTACAAAGGCACGATCATTACAGAAGAAACGGCTTTCTTCGGGGGATTTCAGTTTGTCGAATTCTCTAATACGGGCATATCCGTTGTCAATATATTCCGATAAATCGTTTAAGAAACAGACACCTTCAATATTTTTCCATAGGTTTTTATCTTTATGAATCTCAAGCCATCTCAAAACGCTTTCTTCCCCTTCGCCACGGAAAATAATATCTACATGATCGTTTTTTCTAAGATATTCTTCATTGTTTCCAAGAAATTCCGGTCCGCCCAGAGCAATAGTTACTTCAGGAAGAATCTGTTTTAAACGACAAATCACAGCATGCAGCTTTTCATGAGTGAAGAGCCATGCCGTAGCCATGATAATATCGGGTTTTCGGGAAATAATATCACGAACTATTGTCGCTGTATTTACATTTGTTGTTGTACGCAGTACATCCCAGTTGTCTTTTTCTTCTTCAAGCTGAGCATGTATGCAAGGCAGAGCAAGTGAGGAATGTGAATAAGAACAGTTTAGGTCAAGCCAGAGAATATTCATCAGAAATATATTTTGACGCAAAATTAATCCCAAACTTCCGGTTGGCAAAACAAAAAAATAAAATTGAGGTTAAAGTTAATCCGGTATGTGTTTAAAGGAGTGTAGTAATACATATCGGGTACCGTAACTGATAATTATTTCAATTATGGTCATTAATGTTTAAAGCTCAATAAAAGGCAAAAAAAAATTTCAATGAGGAATATCCTTATTGAAATTATATGAATGTAGAAGTTATCTTCTAAAAATAAATTTTCCAATCCCAAGTAAACCGGTCCGACTCCTTACTTTCGCTCCGGTTTACCGTCGTATTATGAATTGGTATAATTCAGAATTGTTTTGCGATTCAAAGATTATAATTTATTTTTTATCAGACAAAAAGAATCGGCAAACGACATAAATTTATCGACCAACGGATTCTCCGTATAAATATAATAAATGAAATGCTTTAATTCGGGTACGATTTTGATCTCATAAATATGATTCTGATATGATTCAGTAAAGCATTTCTGTAAAACTTTAATGATATTGAATGAATTTATATATGATTAAATTCAAGGTCATCCTGTCAGTCTTAATAAGATTTTCACTTTCAGAATGAATTTATATATGATTAAATTCAAGTTCATCCTGTCAGTCTTAGTAAGATTTTCACTTCCGGAATGAATTTATATATGATTAAATTCAAGTGTGAATCTTGTTCCTTTATCTATTTCAGAAGTTACATAGATATTTCCATTATGAGAACGTACTATTCTCTCTACAAGAGCAAGTCCAATGCCGTTTCCTTTATATGAATTGCCGTTCTTACTACGGAAAAAAGGCTTAAATATGTCATTGATATCTTCCTTTGGAATTCCTATTCCTTTATCTTCAAACTGTACGGCTACATTCTGTCCTTTGAATATTATTTTTACTGTTGACTTATGGTCGGAAGAGAATTTGCAGCCGTTCTCCATAAGATTTACAAAAGCCGTACGGATCAGATATTCATTTCCCCATATGCTGACAAAAGAATCATCATCGGTATCTTCGTCACAGTGGAGATCTATAATATAATCTCTGTTTGCTTTAGTTATTATAGTGATGGCATCAAGCAGAACTTCATCAAGGCGTACTATATTCTTTGCTATCCTGTCTTCATTGAGCTCCGTCTTTGCAAGATCCATAATTCCATTAGAAAGCTTTTCTATATTACGGGCATCATTAAGGGCGCGCTCCACGACTCTTTTATAATCTTCGTTAGATCTGTCTTTATGAAGAGAAAGTTCCAGTTCCGCAATAAGTGCAGACATTGGAGTCCGAAGTTCATGAGAAACGTTGCTGAGAAACATTTCCTGAGCCTTAAATGACTTTTCAAGCCGATCAAGAGTATCATTGAAAGTGATGGCAAGCTCTCCAATTTCATCATCAGGATTTTCCACTATAAGACGTTCGCTGAGATTTGAAGCAGTGATCTTATCTACCTGATGAACAATCTTTGTTACAGGCTGAAGAACAATTCTTGCCATATAATAACTTATTATAAGAAGAGAAATGAATGATACGAACCATACGACAAGCAGTCGCACATTGAGAATAGAAAGCATATCATAGCCATCCTGAGGATAAAGCAGTTCTTCCAGCACAACAAAAACACCGATAACAAGTATAGCCGTAAGGATAAGATATCTTAAGGTAAGTCTGGTTTTTATTTTCATATCAATTCATTTTATTTGAAAAAATAAATCCCATTCCGGATTTGGTATGTATCAGTTTCGGATCAAAATTCTTATCTATCTTTTTTCTCAGATAATTGATATAAACATCAATGAAATTAGTTCCGGTATCAAAATGAGTATCCCAGACCTTTTCCGCGATTTCACTTCTTGTAAGCACTCTGTCGGGATTCTGTACAAAGAATATGAGCAGATTATATTCTTTCGGAGTAAGATTGATAAGACAATTGCTCCTGTATACTGACTTTGTCTTAAGATCAACTGTCAGATCGGCATAAATAAGTTTTTCCGGTGTTACCGTTTTACATCTTTTAAGCAGAATCTTTATCCTTGCATCAAGTTCCCGGAAATCAAAAGGTTTTACCATATAATCATCTGCTCCGGAATCGAAACCTTCAAGTTTGTCATCTGTAGTTCCCAATGCCGTAAGCATAAGAATCGGGATAGTGGAGTTTATCTCTCTTATTTTCCTGCACAATTCAAACCCGCTTCCGTCAGGAAGCATTACATCGGATACTACGATATCAAATTCTGCGGAACGGAAACGAAACAGTCCTTCACTTACACTGTTTGCCGTCGTCACGTTGTGGCCAAGCTCTTTAAGACCTCTCTCAAGAAGCTCAGCAACTCTTATTTCATCTTCTATTACAAGGATTTTTGCCATGTCACAAATTTAAGAATTTTGAGATAACGTAATCGTTTCTAATGAATTTCTAATAATTATTTAATAAGTCTCTAACGGCACATAAATAAGGATAGAAATAGCTTTGCAAATAAAAAAGGATGACAAGATTTCTCATTTCACTCACATTAGTCGCATTATGCTTTATTTCCGGTTCTGCTCAGACGAATGCGAATGCATTAAAGCTTAACTGTCAGGAGGCTGAAAGTTTATTTCTGCACCGGAACAGGAGTCTTATTGCAGAGAAGATGAATATCTCAATTGATGATGCCAGAATAGCTGAGGCAAAAGTATGGGATAATCCCGAACTTAATATTGACGATATCAACTTCTGGAAAAAGAAACCGGAAGATACAGACGGAGAACCGATGGAAAGCGTAGCACAGTTTTCTTTAGAGTTAAGTCAGATGATATCAATTTCTTCAAGACGTTCAAAACTGGCAAATCTGGAGAAAGCAAACAAGCAGATCTCAATAAAGGAATACGAACAGTTTCTCCGGGAGCTTAAGACAGAATTAAGATCTGTATTTGCTCAGATAATATATCTGCAGGATTATAAGATACTGCTTGATTCGCAGAATGCTTCTGTCGATGAGATAATGGAAGGATATAAGAAGCTTTATAAAAACGGGGATATAAGTCTTAATGAACTTATAAGAGTTGAGTCTTATCAGTTATCCGTAAGCTCAGAGATCAATCAATGTAATCTTGAACTTAACTCTCTTTATTCATCTCTTAAAAGTATGCTTGCGATAAATGCTACGGATGCGGTAACATTTGAAGATGAACAAGATAACTTTCCTTCTCCGGAAAGTATGAGTTATGAAAGTCTTATAAATCTCTCTCTTGAAAATAATCCGGAACTTGAAGCATCAAGACTATATACCGAATATTTTAAAAGAGACATTTCATACCAGAGATCTCTTGCGGTACCGGATATCAGTCTCTCCGTAAAATATGACCGATACGGAGGAGTATGGAAAAACTTCTTCGGCGTTGGAGTCGGAGTTCCTATTCCGATATTAAACAGAAATAAGTCGGGAATAAAGATTGCCCGTATTCAGCAGGAACAAAATGAAATAAGAACCGAAGAGATAAAGAATACAATTGAAAATGAAGTTGCGGAAGCATTGAATAATTATACATCTACATATAATTTTTTTAGTTCTGCATCAGCAAAGGAGTCTTTTGTAAAACTTGATATAATGTTTGAGAGATATACTAAAAGTCTTTTCGGGAAAGAAATATCTCTTGTAGAATATATCGACTTTATCGAAAGCATAAAAGAAACAAAGGATATTCTGATAAAAACGGAATATGACCTTAAATTACAGTTAAACAGATTAGAGTATTTAACAGGAACTGAAATAAACAGATGAAATATAGATTTATAGCACTTATAATTCCGGTACTGATGTTCGGATGCGAAGGAAGTAATAAGGAAAGCATTCAGAATTCTCCGAAGATATCAGAAGGTTTCAGCGAGAATGTGAAAACAGTAAAACCGGAACCTAAAATTATTGAAAAAGAGATTCTGTTAACCGGAAAAGTAGTAACCGATCCGGATAAAACAATAAATTATTCCTCCCTGATAGACGGAGTAATAAGTAAGAGTAATTTCAAATTCGGCCAATATGTAAAGAAGGGAGATACGATGCTTGAAATCAGATCTTCTGAATTAAGCAGACTGGATTCAGAACTTATTATTGCCGGGAGAAATCTGGAAAGTGCAGAGCTGAAATTCAGAAACCAGATGATCTCCGAACCGGAATATCTTGAGGCAAAAACAGAGGTTGAAAGACTGCAAAGCGATATACGTCTTTACGGAGAAAATAAAGGCAGCGGAGTTTTCTCAGTAAAATCACCTTCTGACGGTTTTGTAATTGAAAAGTATGGCCATACAGGAACTCCTTTCACTGCCGGAGAAAGTCTTTTCACGGTAGCTGATATAAGCACTGTCAGAATAGTTGCCAATGTTTATGCCGGAAATCTTCAGTATGTAGAAGAGGGCCAGGACGTAGAACTTACCTCTATCGCATATCCTGACAGAATATTTAACGGAAAAATAAATTTCCTGTCACAGATATTCGATCCTGAAGATAAGACACTGAAGGCTCATATCGATATACCGAACAAAGATCTGATGCTGAAACCTGATATGAGTATGATTGTAAAGGTCAATGCGAAAGAAGACATCATTATGCCGTCAATTCCAAAGGAGGCGATAATCTTTGATAACAACAGATATTTTGTAGTAGTAAGAAACAGCGATTATTCAATCCGGGAAATATCAATTCATCAGAATAATTCATGTGTTTCATATATAGGCTCCGGTCTTGATGTGAATGATAATGTAGTGGTTACAAACCAGTTGTTGATTTATAACGAATTAAAGGGGAAATAAAAAATGCATAAATTTATAGAAAACGTAATCGGTTTTTCTTTAAAGAATTCTCTGCTTATCTTATTTTTTACTGCTGTCCTTTTTGTTGCCGGGATAATATGCTACCAGAAAACACCTATTGAGGCATATCCCGATGTGACAAATACCCGTGCTCAGATCATTGTTCAGTGGCCGGGAAGAAGTGCTGAAGAAGTAGAAAAATTTGTCACTCTTCCGATCATGCAGCAGCTGAATACCATTCCGAGAAAAACGGATGTCCGTTCGACTTCTCTTTTCGGATTATCGGTAGTCACAGTTCTCTTTGAGGACGGCGTTGATGATTTCTTTGCTCAGCAATATGCTTCAAACCGCATGCAGGAAATCAATCTTCCTGAAGGAGCAGAAATATCGATTGAACCGCCCAGCGGAGCAACAGGAGAGATATTCAGATACATACTTAAAAGCGATCTTCCTATAAAAGAAATATCGGCAATCAACGACTGGGTAGTAGAAAGAGAACTTCTTTCCGTACCCGGAGTAGCAACGATCGCCACTTTCGGAGGAGAGGAGAAAATCTATGAAATAAGTGTCAACCCTATAGAGCTTGCTCAATATGAACTTTCGCCACTTGACCTTTTTGAGGCTGTTGGCCGAAGCAATATTAATGTAGGAGGCGATATTATTCAGAAAGGTGCGCAGGCATATGTCGTAAGAGGACTCGGACTTCTTGAAAGTGTGGAAGATATTGAAAATATCCTTATAGAGATGAAAGGCAATACACCTGTCAGGGTTAAGGATGTGGCAACCGTAAATATATCTGCAAAACCCCGTCTTGGACAGGTAGGACTTAATGATGACGATGATGTGGTTCAGGGTATCGTGATTATGCTTCGCGGTCAGAACCCCAGTGAAGTCATAACTGCACTTAAAGAAAAAATCGAAGATCTGAATGACAGGATTCTTCCTAAAGAAGTGCAGATCGTACCTTTTATGGACAGAACGAAACTTGTGGATGCTACAGTTTCAACGGTAATGAAGAATATGATCGAAGGGATTCTTCTTGTCTCACTTATCGTATTTATATTCTTATATAACTGGAGAACGACTCTTATCGTAGCATCCGTGATTCCGCTCTCTTTCCTTTTTGCTGTTATAATGCTGAGGATTCAGGGCCTTCCCGCAAATCTTATCTCAATGGGAGCACTTGACTTTGGCCTTGTGCTTGACGGAACTCTCGTGATTGTTGAAATAGTATATGTCTCGCTCCTGAAACGATCCAACGAACTTGGTGACAAATTCAACGGACTTCTTAAAAGCGGAATTATAAAAAGAAGTGCGGGCTCTGTAGCTTCACATATATTCTTTGCTCAGCTTATCCTTGTAGTGGCTCTTATTCCGATCTTCTCTTTTCAGAAAGTTGAAGGAAAGATGTTTTCGCCACTGGCATTTACACTTGGATATGCCTTGCTTGGCTCCCTGCTTCTTTCACTGACATATGTTCCTGTGATGTGTAAGGTCCTTCTTCGCAAACCGATACATGACAAGCAGCTCGGAATAACGGTTAAACTGATCAATGCTATTGATTCGCTTTATCATTTCACCTGCCGCCACAGAAAAGCCACTGTAATTTCTTTTCTTACAGTTCTGATAATATGTGTTGTAAGATTTATGTTCTGGGGAACCGAATTTATCCCCTCTATGAATGAAGGTGCCATTTATATACGTGCCACATTGCCTAACAGCGTCAATCTTACAGAAAGTGTGAAGATTACCAAAGAGATGAAAGCAAAACTACGTGCATTTGATGAGGTGGAATATGTTCTTACCCAGACAGGACGTCCGAATGACGGTACAGATGCCACAGGATTTTTCAATATAGAATTTCATACGGAGCTGAAACCTGAAAAAGAATGGAAAAGAAAAGTATCAAAAGATAATCTGATATCGGAAATGCAGGAGACTCTTTCTGATTATCCGGGTATAATTCTTGCCTTTTCACAGCCTATTCAGGACAACGTTGAGGAATATGTAGCCGGAGTAAAAAGTGCGCTTGTTATAAAAGTCTTCGGACATGACCTTCATCAGATTGAAGGAATAGCCGACGATGTGGCTGATCAGATAAAAAAGGTTGCCGGAATAGAAGATGTAAATGTTTTCCGTTCAATCGGACTTCCCGAACTTCAGATAAAGCCACAGGAAAGCAAGATGGCTCAGTATGCGGTATCAATTGCTGATGCTCAGGCCGTAATAGAGATGGCAGTAGGAGGGAAGAGTGCGACGACATTCTATGAAAATGAAAGAACTTTTGACGTCATTCTTCGCTTTGAAGAAAACTTCCGAAGTGATGAAAACAAGATAGGAGATATTCTTATTCCTACAATGGACGGTAATATGGTACCTCTTAAAGAGATTGCAGATATCACTTTCGTTACGGGTCCTGCATTTATCTATCGTGAAGGTTCAAGCCGCTATGTCGGAGTCGGATTCAGTATCCGTGACAGAGACCTTGGTTCCGCGATTAAAGAAGCTCAGAATATAGTTAACGGCAATATCAGTCTTCCGAAAGGAATAAAGCTTGAATGGGCAGGTGAATTTGAAAGCCAGCAAAGAGCAAACAAGCAGCTTGCTGTAATTCTTCCGATTGTTCTTGTTCTGATATTATTTCTTCTTTACATGAACTTCGGTAACGTAAAAGATACAATGATTGCGGCAAGTACGATGCCTTACGCATTTATCGGAGGTTTTATCTCTCTGTGGGTTACCGGCATACCATTCGGCATTTCTGCGGGAATAGGATTTATAATCCTTTTCGGTATCGTTTCGATCGACAGTATTCTCTTTACTTCACTTATGAAGCAGAAGCTTCTTGAAAGCAGAGATATAAAATACGCTACAGATCACGCCATAAGAAACCGAATCAGAGCTGTTCTGATGATTTCCCTTACCGATTCTCTTGGCCTTTTGCCGGCAGGACTCTCTTCGGGAATGGGTTCCGAAGTTCAGAAACCTATGGCGGTAATGATAGTAGGCGGCATTCTGATCTGTCTTGTGTTGTCGTTCACCGTACTTCCGCAGGTATTCTATTTTGCTTATCGCGGAAGCAAATTGAACCGTACAAATCAGCCTCAGAAAGAGTGCTGATATTATAGTGACATTTAACTTCAATATATTAGTCCCTTTGTGTAGATGATATGATTAGTGGATAAGACTTTAAGAAGGGTTGTGTTTGTTGAAAATATGACTCTTCTAAAGTTTTCTTAAAAGAATATTTTAAAATTATATAAATCTAAATGTTTATATGAGTTTTTAAATCAACAATTTATATATTTGAAAAATAAACATTACCGAATTTTTATAATAATATCATGATAATCAGGCGCGAATTTATCATAGAATTAAATAATGATATTATTAACATGATAGCATATTAACATAAAACAACTACCATATAATTACACATTTATCATGAAAAAATTTACTTTTCTACTTCTTGCCTCCTTATCTCTTGGTGGCAGTTTTAATGAGTCTGTTGCGCAGACAAACTACAATCACGCTGAAATGCAGAAAGAAAAGCTCGGAAGAGGTCTGATTGCAATACGTCAGAATAATCTTAAAGTTTATCTGACATGGCGTTATTTCTCATCTGATCCTGTTGATATATCATTTAATGTTTATCTGAATGATGAATTTGTGCGAAATACCACTAAGACTTCATGCATTCTTGTCAGCACCGACAAAACCGGTTCTTCTGTCTATAAAGTAGTTCCTGTTATTAACGGTGCCGAACAGACAGAAGGAGCACAGGAGTATATTCTTCCTAAAGATTCAAGTGTCGGTTATCTGGAAATTCCTATTGAAAAGCCTGCCGATGGTGTGACTCCGGCAGGAGAGGTATATTCTTATTCTGCCAACGATGCAAGTATCGGAGATATGACAGGTGACGGAGAATATGAGATAATTCTTAAATGGGATCCTTCAAATGCTAAAGATAATTCTCATTCAGGATATACAGGTAATGTGTATGTCGACTGTTATAAGATAAATGGTGAAAGACTTTGGAGAATAGATCTTGGTAAAAATATAAGAGCGGGAGCTCATTACACTCAGTTTCTTGTTTATGACTTCGACGGTGACGGAAAAGCGGAAATCATAATGAAAACTGC
>CAMTON010000031.1 GCA_947074105.1 uncultured Bacteroidales bacterium | reverse complement strand
CTATAGAACATAATACCGCAATCGCTGTAAGTGATATTATCAGTGCAAGTCTGAACTTGCATGGTTTGTTCTTACTGATTCTCATATCAGGTGATTTATTATTTCATTCCAAATAAACTGTTTAGCGCATTTCGCGTAAAAAACCACAGATGAATACCGGCGGTAAGCGGAAGAGAATAATATTTTGCCATGATGTTGAAACGTTCCTTCAGAGAAGCATTATGGTTATTTGTTGTTAGGCCTTCATTCAGATAATCGGATATTGTAAGTTCTGAGTTGAATATATTTGATGAGCCTTTCATACATCTTATGCACCAGTCGAAATCTGAAGAAAAGCGGTATGACATATCATAAAGCGGAGCAATGGAGCGCTTAACGATAAATGACTGATGGCAGACAAGCATTCCCCAAATAAAGCTTTTCCATGTAAGTTTCTTAGGCGGTTTAAGACGGCGCATTCCCAGAAATTTACGGTCAGAATTTACTATCGCTGTATCTCCGTATATTATATCGGGAAGAAGAGACGGATCGTAAACGTCGCTTTTCACAGCGCGTTCTTTTATCTCGGAAACTATATTCCTTAAAGTAAAAGGAGAGTGGAGAGAATCTCCCGCGTTAAGAAACAACACATAATCTCCTGTTGCAGCTTTCAGACCTTTATTCATTGCATCATAAAGTCCTTTGTCTTTTTCCGATATATAATTTGTTATTTCCTTTTCGTTACGCTTTATAATATCAAGAGTATCATCAGTCGAGGCTCCGTCGATAATTATATATTCTATATTGTGGTAGCTCTGTTCTTTTATGCTGTCGATAGTCGGCTGAAGCGTCTTACCGGCATTGAATGTTATCGTAATGATTGAAAAACGAATATTTCCCATTAAAAATAAATTATGCTTTTGATCAAATATATAAATAAAGATAGTGATTATAACGGCATATTTCTTATTACTGATAATACAAAAAGAATTTGATCTGAATAAAATTATATTTTAAATAAAATAATTTGCAAAATAATTTAGTTTATAAAATAAACTAATTATATTTGTAGAGTATTCGAATTCAAACAGAACTTTATAACTAAAACTGATAATAATTAAATTCTTAAAAATCATGGAAAAAAGAGAAATGTCAGAAAAAGAAAGTTTAGCAATCATTACAGAAATGATTCTTAAAACTAAAAGTAATGTAAAAAACAGAGCCGGAGGTCCAACTCTTATTTGGGGATATGCTACTTTGATAACTTCTATTCTTATTTATGCCGGATGGGAACTTATAGGACAGCAATGGATAATGTATGGATGGATACTGATACCTGTAATTGGTCTTATCGGAATGCTTTTTCTTAATAAAAAGGAAAAGACCGGATACGTAAAGACCTATCTTGATAAGGTTATAAGTTATATATGGATAGTATTCGGAGTAATGGGTGCCCTTGTATCCGCCTGTGCCTTTTTAATATCTATTCCTATCTTATTTGTCATAAGTATTTTAATGTCCGGAGGAATAACTCTTACCGGTTATGTGACAGGTTTTAAACAGTATATTTACTTTGGATGGGCAGGAGTACTTCTCTCGTTTCTTCTTACTGTAGTAGGCGGATCGGTTTCAGTGCTTATCTTTGCAGCAATATTTGTTGTGACAATGATAATTCCGGGACATATTGTTAACACGATAAAGAATCCGCAGTTATCTGAATCCATTAATACAAAATAGAATTAATCAATATCATAGTATGTTTAAAGAATTAAATCCTTTATTACATTCCGAGCTGCGCCTTGCTGTAATGTCGTTGCTGATGTCGGTGGAAGAAGCTGATTTCGTATATATCAGACAGCAGACAGGAGCGACTGCAGGAAATCTGAGTATTCAGGTTGACAAACTTAATAAAGCCGGATATGTTGAGGTAAACAAGACTTTTAAAGGAAAAATGCCTTGTACGACATTAAAAATAACACCTGAAGGAATAAAGGCTTTTGAAGAATATGTTGAAGCACTTAAAAGCTATATTGTGAAATAACAGCTTCCGAAAGTCTTACTGAAATACAAAAAGAATTCTCTTCTGACTTGCATCATTCTGCGGATCTGAAGAGAATTCTTTTTTATTATTAAAAACCCGGCAATAATATAACCCGGAATCAGATTAAAGTTTTTTCTTTTAAAGATACTCCTTATAAAGTTTCAGGATTTCTTCATAATTTTTGTCCCAAGAGAAGCGTTGGCTGTTGATAAGTCCTTTCTCTGAAAGCTGGCGGCAGAAACCGTCATCTTCGAGTTTTACAAGGCTTTCAAGTATATCGCCCTCATGAGTATTGTAAAAATAATCTACAGCATCGCCTCCCACTTCAGGTATTGACGAGCCCCAGAACGCCACAACCGGCAGTCCCGCACGCTGTGCTTCAAGAATAGGTATTCCGAAACCTTCATATGAAGACGGATATATCAGACCGCGTGCCGTATTATAAAGAATATTAAGCTGACTGTTTGGCACATAATCATATTTTTTCCACCTGCTTAGTCCCAGATATTTATTAAGAAGAATAGATTCGTCATTTGTTATTGCTCCGCCTCCTACAATGATAAGATTGAATTTAGAACGTGCTACGGCTTTTACTGCTTTATCGAAGTTTTTATAAAAATCTCTTGAACCTACAAAAACAACAGAATCTTTTATGAAATTGTCATTTGCATAAACTCCTTTCTGTGCATCGGTTATTATTCTGTAGTCATCTGAAACTCCGTTATATACCACATGCACCTTTTTTTCATCAAGCTTCGGATAGTAATATAAAAGATCCCGTTTAGTATTTTCCGAAATGCAGATAATCTTTTCAGAATGATTGATGCTCCTTCCTTTTACGAAAGTATGAAGCATACGGAACAGACTTCTGTTCTTTGCCAGTCCGTGAAAGAAAAGTTCATAAGTGAAATCATGTACCGTAGTGAAATTTATAGCCTTCGGAGCCGTACAGAAACGATAGTGAGAGGAATGAAAAATGAAATCGTTTTTCTCATGCACCATCACATAGGGAATATATTTCTGAAAGTTACGGTAATAACTTTTACGGTGAATGATCTTTTCGGGTGCTATGTCAAGAAGCTGACGGAACTGGTTTTTCTCACCTCCGGCATAATCAAGAAAACGACAGTCAAGCTCAGGATTGTCTATCATCCTTTTTACCAGTTCATACCATACGACAGAGATTCCGCCGCTGGGCTGTAGAGCAAACTTCAGATTGTCGAAATAAATCATAACGGATTAAGTGAGTAGTGTATAATTGTCGCGACAAATATAATATAAAATATTTAAGCCCGATATTAACCTTCTTGTTTGATTATAAAACTATATTTCTAATTTTAATGTTGAATTATCAGGATATCATATTTTATTCTCCGAAAAAAAGATGATGAGGAATATCTTCCGTGAATCATTTTTCTTCCGGATTTCTGATAATCGGAAACTCTACTATAAAGACGGAATATGAAAAGAATTGTAAAAACAGCAGGATTTGTAATCGCGGCATTGCTTGTGGTTTCCTGTACAAGCGTTATGGTCACCGGAAGGAAGCAGCTAAACCTTGTAAGTGATGAGCAGACTCTTGCTCTCGGGCTTCAGAGTTATAATGAATTTATGTCTACGGCTAAACTCTCGAATAATCAGCAGCAGGCCCAGCTCGTGAAACGTGCCGGAAAAAAACTTTCGTCGGCTGTTGTTGCATATATGAAAAGCGCGGGAATGGAGAATGAGATACAAAACTATTCATGGGAGTTCGACCTCGTTCAGTCGCCTGAAGTAAACGCGTTCTGTATGCCCGGAGGAAAGATTGTCTTTTATGAGGGTATTATGCCTTACTGTAATGATGAAACTCTTGTCGCTGTAGTAATGAGTCACGAAATAGCCCATGCAGTAGCCAAACATTCTAACGAAAGGCTTAGTCAGCAGATGATGGCACAGTTCGGCTCAGCATTTCTTGACGGTGTTCTGAGTAATCAGAGTTCAGGAACACGAACAATGGCTCAGTCGGTATATGGACTTGGTGCTCAATTTGGTGTTATGCTTCCGTATTCCAGAAAACAGGAATATGAAGCCGATAAGCTCGGACTTATCTTTATGGCCCTTTGCGGTTATAATATCAACAGGGCAGTGGAGTTCTGGGAAAACATGGCTCAGGTTTCAAAATCATCTACACCGGAATTTATGAGTACCCATCCTTCCGATGAAGCACGAATCGAAGCGATAAAAAAGGTTCTGCCTGAAGCCAGAAAATATATGCCGAAATAAAAAATATAAAATAGAATATATGGATCACGGTAACGGATAATTGCAGTTATTCGTTACCGTGATTTTTTTCTTTAAAATGCAGTCGTATAAGTGTGTCGGTCAGATAAAGTATAAAAGCTGCAATAATTATCATGACCGGCATATTCATAGCGAAATTCTCCGGTCTCAGGGAATCAAGATTCATTTTAAGGGAGCCTGAAAGATAGAGATAAATGATTGCTCCGATTACAAGAAATATGCTGAACATGATCATACACCTGTCGGCAATACGCTCTTTCCTTTTTCTCTTTTCAGCTTCAATATTTATCATCTTCATCATGTTACCGACGAAGTCATCAGGAGCTTTTTCACGCGGCATATCCCGGAATAGAAACCGTATATCGTCAGGTTCCTCTTCTCTGTATATTCTGTTTCTGTCGTTATCTTCAATCATAAATTCTTTCTCCTTTCTTAATTTCATCCGATATAAGTTCAAGCAATCTTTTTCTTATTCTGAAAAGACGGATCTTGACATTACTTTTTGTTATTCCTGTAATAACGGAACACTCTTCAATGCTTTTTTCCTCCATATAATATAAGGAAACAAGAGCTCTTTCTTCAGGGTTTAATTTCTTTATCGATTCTTCAAGAGCGACAAGTCTTTTCTCTTTTTCCAGAGGACGTATTTCATCAAAATCATGTTCCTGTTTTTCATAATCATTATAAGAATCATCGAGACTTACAAAGAGCGGCTGATTTTTTCTGATAAATGATATTGCCGTATTATAGGCGATACGATAGATATAGGTGGAAAACGAAGAAGCACCGCTGAACTTATCGACAGATTTGAAGACAGACATAAATACATCCTGCATCACTTCCCGGGCATCTTCCTTATTCTGAACGATTTTTAAAATCATCGGATACAATTTGCCCTCATATCTTGCGATAATAGTGCCAAAGTGAGAAACGCTTCCGCTTCTTACTTTTGAAATCAAATATGTATCCGTAAGTTTTTCCATCTTGCTTTTTAGACGCAGAGAATTAATTTGGTTACAGAAAATTAAAATAAATTTTTAAAATACTGATTATACCGGCTTGTGTGAATATATTTTACTCCGATATGAAGTTAATCTGATATATATATGTAACCGATCTGATATAAGAGCGTCAAAGAAACGAAAGCCGGAAAGAAAAATTCTTTTTTGGAATCCCTTAAACCCGGGTTTAAAAAGAAAAATAAAAAAACTCCGGAAAACTCTGTAACCGATTCGCGAATCATCCGTCAAAGAGTAAAACGATAAATTAAAATACTAACAATAAAAAAATAAGATTATGGATTTTACACCTGTATTTGTAGTAGGCATAATATTCTTCTTTGCTTATAGAATAGTTGAATTGTTTGCCCGTCGAAAAGAGAGAATGGCTATTATTGAAAAATTAAGGCCTGATGAGGATAGTAATATAAATGCCTCGGTAAATATCGAAAGCAACGGTTCTTTTATCTCGATAAGATTTGCATGTTTATGTCTTGGAATAGGAGCGGGAATCTTCATCTGCTTTTTGGTAATACCTCAGATGCCCGGAGAGAATTATTATGAATACTTGAGAAGATTCAATACTGTATGTCTTGGTCTGGTCTTGCTTTTGGGCGGAACAGGGCTTTTAATTTCATTCTTTGTAGAAAGATATCTTACAATAAAAGACCGTGATTACAAACAGAGTATCATTGATAAAAATCTTGAGAGAAAAAGAGCCGCAGAAAAAGAATATGATATTATTTCAGAATAAAGAATCAGTGAAATAAGCGGAAGCATATTCCGGCATAATAACCGGATATAATATAAAAATAAACTCTCCCGACTCTATCCGCTATGACGGACAGGCCGGGAGAGTACTTGTTTATAATAAAGAATAAACTAAAAGGCTTCTGTTATTCAGGTACATAAATAATCTCACCGTTTTCCAGTTCGTAGGCGATACCTACCTTTCTTCCTTTCTTTTCGGTTGTCGATTTATCCTCCGACGGAGTATACTTATTTATCTTATTACCTTCCCTGGTTATTATTTCCATATTTTCCTTACCGGGATTCTTCACTATGGTATAATCTTCCTGAGTGAAAATCTCAGTCATATTCATGTGCATCACCATAGCTATCATAAGAGCTACGGCAAACACCATGGCAACATCGAAGAGATTGACAATCACGCTTAGCGGATCAGAATTATCTTCTTTCGAAAATATATTTTCACGTCTTTTCTTCTGTTTCATTATCCGTTTACTTTTTCAGTTACACTTTTTGAAACGAATTCTTCATTTCCTGATTTTCCGTAATGAGAGATATTACCGAAAAGGATATCTTCCGGTTTTTCTGTCATGACTCTCGAAATATAATCAAGGTTATTTACATCTTTGGCATACCAGCGCTGTTTAAACTGAAGAGTTATAAGTCCTACCGCACTTATCACAAGACCTACCACTGTTGTTGCGAATACCACCTGCATATTGTAAGCCATACCCGAAATGTCTCCGCTTGAAAGACCTACAAGAGCCGGACTCATCGCGATAAGAGTACCTATAAGACCAAGTATCGGTCCCATTTTTGCAAGTATCTTTGAAAGAGCAGTATCCTTTTCCGCTTCATTCTCAAAGTTCGAAATAAGGAAGTCCGAATATGCTTCGCTCGGGCGTGAAGTCAGAAGATCGCGCAGATATACAGTGAAAAGAGAATTATCTTTTTCGGGAAGTGCTTCCTTAAGAACGCCTATTGTTGAAGGAGTAAGATTTTTGATCTTATCGCCAAGCTGTTTATCTGTGCGGCGTTTTATCATATATTGATTATAGAAGCTTCCTATAAGGAAAAGAGAGCGAATGAAAAGGAAAAGAAGTATTATGATATCCGGGATCAGTAAGCTGTTGGCTACCCAGAACAGAGCTTTTGAAATAAGTTCCATTTTATTTTTTGATTATTTTATTAAGTTGTTTTTTGCGGATCTGCCATTTTATATTGTTCCATAAATATCCCGTGATAAATATGATGACGAAGAATATGAATGAATATCCGATTGCTTTATAATTTAAAGGTTCACTTGTCGGTGCATATACCACAACGCCGTTGACAGTTGAGATCAGTCCTGTTATGCAGATGAATATTGAAACAAGAAAATATACTTCAAGTCTTAATTCACGTTCCGGCAGAAGATAATTCATCAGATAGCTCATACCTGGCAGACCTATGAGTACGCTTCCCGCGAAAGCATAGGAAACAGTATCGAAATCTATTCCCGGAAATAAGAATATCAGCTGTGTCAGGACATAAAACAAAACAGGGAAAATCAACAGCCCCGGATACAGATAAAGAAATCTGAGTTTACGCTTTATCTTACGTCCGAATATCTCACTGAGCGACGTAAAGCAGAAAGCAAGGCAAATGACGGTTTCGATTGTTATCAATACTGCTATATCCTGCATTATCTTAATATTTCTCAGATAATCTGCCAGCTGAGTCTTTGACTGCAGTATGGCAAACCGGCAGGTAACGATTATAAACAGTGCGCATATGACACCGAATACTATACTCTGCCGGAGTTTCATAAAGCTGAGCTTAAGAATGCAGTTTAACAGAATGAACATCATTAAAATCTGAATGATTAACTCCATTGATTAAAAAGATTGTTTTGAATGTTAATACTATATGTTATTGCTGCATTTTTCTTCTTCTTCGCAGAAAGACAAGTAGTGCGATAAATATCACAAGCACCACGCTTATCGTCAGCACTCCGTTAAGAGAAACTGTTTCTTCACTGTCTGTTCCGTTCAGAGAATTTTTCTTCAGCACCATTCCGCTTTTATCTATTGCCGAAAGCGCATCAGCAGTATTCATATTACGGATCTGCTGCTTATATACCGATGCTTTTTCAGAAGATGTCTTCTGAGCGATGAAGTCCTGAAGTTTCACGTTTGATCCTGCAAATCCTGATCCTGAAGGGCCGAATTCTTTTACAAGATCAGTATGAAGTGCAGCGATATCAGTAAGCTGTGCTTCAGATGCCTTCCACATTCCCTTACGGGCAGTCTCCATCATCACAGCGGTGATTTCCTGCATTGCTGCCGGATTCTGCTTTCTGAAAAACTCATCTACACCAAGATTATATTTGTCCTTTACATAAGTATCATATATATGATCCCACATCTCATTGTCAATGACATCAGGTTTCAGTACGTTCCATGCAAAAGTATTGGTAACGACTTCCGTTATCTGAGCCGCGCTCGATGCCTTTCCTTTCATGGTCTCTCTGATATAAGCAGGATTGAAAATCGTAGATCTCGATTCTGTACCGATAGCCTCTTTAAGTTCCTGCATCTTTACCTTATTACGGTTGCGGTAATCTGCGAAATATGCCTGTGGTTCTTTACCCGTTATATCTCGTACCGCAAGGTTCATACCACCCATGAATTCGAATACGTGATCAAGACTTAAAGCTCCCCATGTATTGCTCTGACGCGGCTGTATCACGATATCGGTATTATGAAGAGCCGCTTCAAGAAGTCCTTCCTGATATTCTCCCCAGTTTGAATCGCTTCCGTACACCGTGCTCATATTATTGACATAAGTTGCGGCAAGTTCTTTTTCCTGTTCCCATTTGTCGCTGCTTTTCAGCATTTCCTGAAGGCCTGTTCCGTACATTCCGTTCACACCTCCGAATACACGCTGTGTTGATATCTCACGCGCGTTTTTCGGAGAAACACCTTTTTCCACAAGCTGACGTTCAATCTCTGTGGAGCTTTCAGAAACGAAGTTTCCGAACTCATCATTCTTAGACGATGATGCCATATCCACGGCACGTGTTATAAGACTAAGACGTGAAGCGGCAAGGTCGCGAAACTGTCCCGAAGTCTGGACTATTACGTCGATACGCGGACGTCCCAGTGTTTCAGAAGGAATAAGACGTATATCCGATACACGGCCGAAAGCATCGCGTACAGGTTCAACACCAAGCATATACAGCACCTGGGCAATAGTTGTCCCTTCACTTTCGATAAATTCGCTGCTCCAGAACGTATAAGCTACTTTTTTCGGATAATCATTATGCTGTTTTCTGTACTGACTGATAGTGGCATCAACAAGCGATACCGCTTTGTCCCATGCTATTTCAGAAGGTGTGGCGTCAGCATTTATAGCATACATATTACGTCCTGTAGGTACCGCATTCGGATTTGCCACGGCATCACCGCCTGAAGAGGGAGCAACATAACCTCCGTTTAAAGCATTCAGAAGAGACTTCATCTCATATTCCGGACTTTCAAGCAGGGCTTTCTTATAATTTACAATATTGTTTACGGTGCGTTCAACTTCTGAAACCGCCTGAGCCCATTCTCTCTGTTCTTTAGAGAACTCACTCCTGGGAGCGGCAGCCTGTTTTGTTTCCGTCTCACTCTGTTTTGTTCCGATATTATCAGGTTTCTTTCCTGTTTTAGGTATCCATGACGGATGACCTCCGCTCTGTCGGGTTTCTTTATTACCTGACTTATCATTAGATTCGGCAGCATTTCTCATCATTGCCATTCTTGCCATGCCGGCAGGAGTAAGGATACGTTTTGCCTCTTTCATATCTTTTGTCGATATTCCTGCAAGATTACATATCAGAGTGCTGTCAACCTGTTTTCCTTTCAGTACATCTTTAATCAGATTCTGTGCAGGTGAAAGATAATTCTTCGAGAATAACGGTTTACTTTTCAACTGCTGCTCCGTGATCTTTCCTTTCTGACGGTCAAGTGCAGCAAGACTGTAAGCTATCGGATCTGCACACATTGCAAGAATTGTCGATTCTATTCTCTCTGCTGCATAAGGAACTCCCGTAGTGTAAAGCTGACCTGTCATCTTTTCATTGGAAAGTTCTTCAGCAAAGTTTTCTATACGCTCGATATCTTCCTGAGAATAAGGTGATGTAAGTACGCTGTCAAGACGAAGGTCGCGGTGCAGTCCCATTTCAACCGCTATTTTTTTCACTCCCAGCGATGCTTTATCGACAGTGTTTTCATCTGCTTTATAATATGACTGAATCTTATTCTGAAGTTCTCTGTACTGACCGCGCGTCTCATTATCCATGAAAGGCTGGGTCAGATAAGATATTATTGTAGAATATGCACGGCGTTTAGCCATCATACTTTCTCCGATATTTCCTATTGTGTAATAGTAAAAATGTGGCGTTGTGCCAACCAGGCGGTCAGGCCAGTCATGATTGCTTAAAGCAACCTGTTTGTGTGGCGTGAATTCAAGACTTCCGTGAGCTCCGAAATGAAGAAGAGCATCAGCCTGAAACGCATACTGCGACCACAGATATGCTATTATATATGTATGAGGAGGTGCTGATTTTGCTCCGTGAACAATAGCAAAGGCATCACTTCCCAAAGCAGCCATAGGCTGAGGAAGAAGAACCACGTTACCGAAGTTTATATTCGCAACAGCAAGATAATCCTTACCATCTTTATGAACACTCATATAATCACCTGGTGCTTCACCGTAAAGTTCTGTCACATCGGCATACATCTCTTCAGGAAGAGACTTTTCTGTCCATGATTCATATTCAGATTTCTCAACAAGAGCGGGACGACCGTTCTGAAGAAATTCATCGAAAGCACCTTTGGCATAAGTACTAAGTACCGATCCCTGCGAAAGAAGCATCTTTTCGAATTCCTCTTCTGTGGAAGGAAGGTTTTCAACTTTATAACCTTCGCTTCTCAGTCTTTTAAGAAGATTATACAGTGAAGGCACTGTTTCAAGTCCCTGAGCTGTAAGAGTTTCCTGACCTGCTCCTTTGAAATAATATATTGCAAGTTTCTTTTCAGAATTGTTTTTTCTTTTCAGTGAAATGAAATTGTTTATTATCTCTGTAAACTGATTAAGTCGTTCCGGCACAGCTTTGAAGAGATATAATCCGTTTTCATCTTTTTCCTGTGTGTTGATGACATACGGATAGATAGCTCCGTCAAGCTCCGGCATCACGACACTTTGTGACATAAAGCCGCCAAACATTCCCATTGGATCATTATTCCATGCCTCTTCAGTCTGAAGAAGAGTAAGCGGACAGAAAACAGGGATGTTCATCTCCTTAAGCCATTCGACGGCATCATCAGGTTTTCCCATATTCAGTCGTCCGTGAGCGTTATATACTACTGCATCAGGGCGGATCTGTTTCAGGAAATCCAGTCTTTTCATTGCCGAAGAAACAGGATATACATTAAGACCCGAGTTCTGAAATACGACAATCATACTGTCGATATTATCACGGTTACCGCTGAAAGGATCATTGAAACCTCCGATTATGGCAACTTTGGGAGCGTCGGGACGAAATGAGTTTATTTTTTTCAGATAAGATTCATATTCTTCAACCGTCGTGAATGAAACTTCATCATCAAGATGATAAAGTACATCTGAAGCACTTTCTACGGGTGATTCAGAACGCTTCACAAAGAAATTCTTACGGTCGATGTTTTCTCTTATATATAAAGCAAGATTACGATAGTTACGGCGATTGCCGTTTTTAAGATATTCAATGATTCTGTTCTGATGAACAGAATCCATATTACATATATTATTTTCAGGATTGGTCGCGGCATAAACTAGAACCGGAATTCCTTTTGCCGCAGCTTTCCGGAGCTGCATACGCTGATCGGCAGAGACATTAAGCCCCATGCCGAATGCCATAACACAGTCGTAACGGCCCAGTCGGTCAAGATCATCGACAGTCACGACTTCATATTTAATGCTGCTCTCTGAATTTGCCTTTATCAGACTTGTTGTCTGAAACTGCTGAAAGTTGATCAGCGCTATTTTTGTAGCCGAAGCGGTTTTGTTCCAGACAAACCATCCGGCTGCAAGTATCATGACAGCAGATATAGCTATTGTTATACAATTTCTTTTATTCATTTTTTCCTTTTAGTTATTCTTTGGTTTATTATACCGTTTCCATTCGTTTACGTTTCTTTTTTCTTCTTCTGCGATATATCTCAAATCCCGTTATAAGGATTATAAGAAAGAATATCCCTGAAAGTGGAATAAAGAATGAAAGGATTATACCCGGTAAAAAAGTATATATTCTGCCCACGTGAGCTTCAAGACTGAAATGCCACAATGACATCTTTCCCTTTCTTACTTCGTCGGGCATCTCCGGCAGGATGTTACCCGGAATAGCTCCGCTTTTATGGCCGAAAGCTATATCTCCGGCAAAATCACAGGAGAAACCGCTTACAGCATTGCCCATTACAGAAGGACCGCCTCGCTGGCGGCGCACAGCTTCACCGGTATAGTAATCTGTGATTGTTTCTGTATCCCTGTTCCATTTATATATTCCGCTGTATGAACCTGTAACCCATGTTACGGAATCCGTTTTTGTCATAACGTTAAGTCCCATTACGCTTACCGGCGGCACTTTTGTCAATTTTTCAGGAGTCTGACGAAGATCATCAAGTTTATAAAAACCGTCGCTTGTGTAAAGAATCCATGAGTTGTCGTGATCGTCATATCTTATGGATCTCAGTTTGTCGAACCAGCAGTTCTTATTAGTCTGTATCGTAAGAGGAATAGGCTGATTCTTACTTGTCACTATTGAAATAAGTAATGGCGGACGAAGGAACATTCCCGTTATGCACAATACAAGAAGAAAGAACAGAAATATTATCCCGGGCTTATTATGCCATTTGAAAGATGTTTTCAGAATACTTCTCAGTGCAGATGAATCCTTTCCGTTTCTTTTTCTTTTCTTCAGTATTCCGGGAAAGAATATTATTATCACTCCCGTAACGCAGAATATAATGGTGAATATCCCCAGTATATCGACAAACACTTTTCCTGCTATGCCGAAAAGTTCACCGCTGTGCAGAGTCCACATTGTCTTGAAAAGAGAGACACGATTGTCAAAATTTTCAGGTGTCTTTACGGTTATTCTTTCAAAACTTTCATAAGGATATCCGGAAGCATAAAGGTGAGAGCGTGAAATAAGAAAAACCGAATCACCGCGTACCTCGACATCCGAAAGTCTTTCCCTTGTATTAAGCGCGTGACTTAGATTCCGCCATTCATTATTTTCAAGCCGGTAGATGTCGAAAGTGGTAACGGCAAAAACATCGCCGCTTTCAGTCTTTACTATTCTTACCGTTATATTATTGTCGGCACCTTTCTTTATACCTTTATTAAAAGGTGTGAAGTTTCCGGCGCCGGAATCCGTAAGCCAGATTCCGTTACCGCCGTATATCAGGACCGAATCGCCCGTAAGACTTATACTTCCTCTCACCGAACCGTTGTTCCAGTTGCTGTAACGGTAGCTTTCAGGAAGCAGAGATCTCTGAATATCTGTCGACGCTATAGCACGACGGTGATTAAGGAAAACTCCCGAAAGAGCGAAAACGAAAAGAAAAAACGTGAAAAACAATCCTGCCCACTTATGCCATTTCAACATCTTATTTCCGGATTTTTTCTTTTCTTTTATCTTAATGTCCATCTGAGTTCTATGTAATATGTCCTACCCGGAGAGATACTTGAGTAGAAACTTGAAAATTTAGGTTTATAGTCAAACAGGTTGTTGATACCTGCATTTAATATTATATTAAAAGGTAAAGGCTGGCTAAGAGTAAGCCTCCAGACAGAATACGGTTCATACCATACTTTATAGCCTTCGCTCACTTCCTGTTCGATTCCTGTTTCGCCGTCAGTCTCACTGATATCACCTGTTCCGTAGATATTCATTCCGCTGAAATATTTCCCGCTGAAAGAGATTCCCGGATTATATTTTCTGAACAGCTGAGATGTGTAGTCACCGCGTACCGTTGCCGAATGAGGACGTACGATAGAACGTCTTTTCAGATTATCATGAACATAAGCATAACTTCCCTTTACCTGAAACGATCTGCAGAATCTGTGAGAAAGAGTCACCTCTGAACTCAGAATCTTCGCATCTCCTACATTTATATATTGTGTAGTGTCGCTGTGTACCCATACGTTGTTGATCTTATCTTTGATAAGAGAGTACTGAGCCATAGCCGTAACAGTAGTTTTTCCGAAAATACCTTCCCCTGAGATGTTGAAGTTATTACTTGTCTCAGCTTTAAGATCCGTATTTCCCTTAATCTGGAAACCGCCGCCGTAAGGATGATACCAGTCAGTGTAAAGCTCCTTAAGAGTAGGGGAGCGGAAACCTCCCGAATATCCTCCGCGGAAAGTTATTTTTCTTACAGGACGATACATTACGGAAAGACGCGGACTGAAGTGCCCGTTAAACTCCGAATGATAGTCATAACGCAGACCTCCTACAAGAGTAAGCTGATCACTTAATACGATATCCTGCTGAGCGAAGACCGAATATGTATCGGCATTTCTTTTGTCATTGCTTCCGTCACTTTCAAACATATAGGTCATCAGTTCTTCGGAAAAGAACTCAGCACCCGCAACAAGAGCATGCCTGCCGCCGATCAGATAATCGTAAAGAAGGCTGAAGCGCATCTGATTGTTAGCATATTTCTTTTCACGCTCATCCAGAAGTTTGTAATAATCATACTTTTCATACATGTCGTAATTTGCCGAAACAGAAAGATGCTGACGATCCGAAATCGTATAGAATGCTTTTGCGCCTGCCGTATAATCGATAAAGTGATCTCTTACCTTTTTACCGTCGATACCTCCGGGATCTCTTTCCTTAAAGAAATATCCGCCCTTAAGTTCAACCTGAAGTTTTTTGCTCAGATTCAGCATCACTATCGGATTGATATTGTAATCGGTATATCCCGCGATATATGTTTCCTTTAGTGCCTGTTCTGACTGCTGCCCGTTATCATATTCAAGAGTCATCGGTTCTGTATCTTTAAGAAGATACGGATCTTTCATCTTATATGAGCCGTTCAGACTTATCGAACCCCATTTCTGTTTTGTGCTCAGCGAAAGATTATAATTCTGTTCGTTGAAACTTCCCGTTCTTGCCGAAGCACGTACCGAAAGTGGCGAATCCGGTTTCTTTGTTATTATATTTATCACGCCGCCTACGGCATTTGAGCCGTAAAGTGAAGATGAGGCACCTTTGATAATCTCGATTCTTTCGATATTTTCCATATTGATACGGTTATAATCGATATTGTCGAAAGACTCACCGGCCATACGTTCTCCGTCTATAAGGAAAAGAACATATTTACCTCCGAAACCAAGCATATTGATATTAGCATAACCTCCGTTATTCTTAAAATCAATGCCCGGCAGTTCATATTCAAGCAGATCCCTCATTGTGGATACCTGCATTTTTTCTATTGTCTTACTGTTGATTACCTGTACCGCGATAGGTACATTCTTAAGATCGCGTTCGGTACGTGAAGCTGTCACTACAACCTGATCCATTTCGACTGACTGCTCGTTAATCTCGATCAGAAGATTGCGGACATCGCTGAACACCGCTATTTTCTGGTTTTTAGGCTCATAGCCCACAAGTGACGCACCTAGCACATATTCACCTTCCGTAACACCTGAAATATGGAAATTTCCGTTATCATCGGTAGTTGTTCCGATTGTAGTACCCTGAAATCTCACATTGACATTGGAAAGAGCCTGTTTATTTTTTTTATCTACAATTCTTCCTGAAACACGGCAATTTTCTGCACTTCCGCAAATACAACAAAATAAGAAAACTAACAACCCTATTATTCTCATTGATGAATTCTGTTTAGTATAAAAGAGACCCGGCACAGGACCGGGACCTCTTAAAGTTGATTATTTATCCGGTATTTTGTTTAATCGAATTTTGTTGCTCCGCTCTCGTTGTACTGATATTTAAAGCTGATGTATGCTCCTGCATTTTTTTCACTTTTGTAATCGTAAACCTGAAGTTTAACAGGTTTTCCTGTTGCAGATTTCACTACATAGATCCAGTTGTGATAAGTGTAAACGGGAGGAGGATTGCTAGTGTCGATGGTAAGCCATCCTGCAAGAATCTGAGAAAAAGGTTGTTCATCCGTATTTATACCTGATCCGGTAAATGCTATGGAGATTGTTCCTGTCTTATCTGTTTCATATCCTGTAGACGGAGCTTCTTTTACGGCATCCCAGTCAGTCACGTTCATGTTTATCGCAGCTCCTTTTCCCGAACCTGATTCTCCGCCGTTAAGACGGATATCTCCGCGGTGAAAAGCGATGTCCCAGCTCAGGTCATTCTGAAAATCGGTAACCTCAACGATCTCATTTTTTTCGAAAGAAAAATACACCCAGTCTGTATATGACGTGGCATTCAAAAACTCATATTTTTGCGTATTTCCGGATAATAATTCATCTTTATCGCTGTCGCTACAAGAGATAAACCCAAAAGCAGTAATTAAAATTCCAAGAAAGTAGTTGTAAATCTTCATATTATTCATTATTTGACAAGTTGTTTATATGTCTGATAAACAGCGTATTGATTTTGGATCCGACGTCAATGATCCGTATAATCAGTCTCTGTTATCTTAAAATCCAGACATTTTATATTAATTTCCGTTTGCAAATGTAGAACTGTTCTAAATTGTAGCCAATCCCGATAAATAATTAAAAATATGGATAAAAATACTTATAAGTAGGTATGCCGATAATTCATATTAATGGATATGAATATTTAAAAATTTTAGAAAAAAAGATGAAATTGATTACCGAGAACAGATCATTATAAAACCGTAAAATACCATACCGTAAAAAATAAGATCACCTTAAAAAGTCAGTGATTCACGGCTGAGGTCCGGCTGTTTTCCGGAAAGTGATCATACGGCTCAGGGGAGAAGAGCAGACGTCTGACGGTTAAAATCCGTACGCGTCTTTCCCGGTGTATTTTAACAGCTTCATATTAAATAAAATATTTAACTTTAGAGCAAAATAAAAATATCGGATAAAAACATGGATAATAACAATGTGAATCAGTGCAATCCTGATTCTAAAGGATGTAGCAGTTTTAGTTTTAAGAATGTATGGCCTTATCTTGTGGCAATACTTATTTTCGCCTTTATAGCTCTGGGCTATTTCATGCCCGACATTGCAGAGGGGAAAACCCTGTTTCAGGGAGATACGCAGCAGGGCCTTGCGATAGGTCATGAGATCACTCAGCACCGTCAGGAAACAGGAGAAACTACAAGATGGACCAATTCGCTGTTCAGCGGAATGCCTACCTATCAGACATCTCCGAGCTACGGAGTAACTAAAGTGCTTTATTTCATTAATGATGCGATATCGCTGTTTCTTCCGAGTCCGGCAGGTTATCTGTTCCTCATGATGGTCGGGTTTTTTATTCTTATGATAGTTCTTGGAATGAATGTTCCGCTTGCCGTTCTGGGTGCTCTTATGTACACTTTTTCTTCTTATTTTCTGATAATAATAGAAGCCGGACATATATGGAAATTTGTCACCCTGGCTTATATACCTCCCACTATAGCGGGGATACTTATGACATATAAGGGTAAGCTGCTTTCCGGAGCTGCGCTCACAGCTCTTTTTGCCTCGCTGCAGATATTCTATAATCACGTACAGATGACATATTATTTCCTTTTCGTAATACTGTGTCTTGTAGTGGGTATTTTCTTCCATGCGCTTAAAAACAAGCAGTTAGGTAAATTCTTTAATGCGTCGGGAGCACTTGTTATCGCAGCCATACTTGCGGTTTCGGTAAATCTCTCAAACCTTTATCACACTTACGAATACAGTAAATATACAATGCGCGGAGGCAGCGAACTGGCAGCTTCAGTCGCTCCTTCAGGACCTGCGGAAAAAAGCAACGGACTTAATAAAGATTATATCACACAGTGGAGTTACGGAAAGACTGAGACTTTCTCTTTTATGATACCTAATATAAAGGGGGGAGGGACAGCGGTTCTTGGAAGCAATCCTACAGCAATGAAAGTAGCTCAGCCGCAGTTCCGCCAGTATTTCAATCAGTTTAATCAGTATTGGGGAGATCAGCCTTTCACTTCGGGTCCTGTCTATGTGGGTGCCCTTGTGGTATTCCTTTTCATCCTGGCCCTTTTTGTAGTAAAAGGATGGATAAAATATTCTCTTCTTGTTGCTACGATACTTTCGATAATACTTGCCTGGGGAAAGAACTTTATGCTTATGACCGACATATTTATCGATTATGTACCGATGTACAATAAATTCCGTGCCGTATCGTCGATACTCGTAATTGCGGAATTCTGTATTCCGGTACTTGCCATGCTTGGTCTGAAAGCTATAATTGAAAACCCGGATCTATTGCGTAAGAATATGAAAAGCCTTTATATTTCATTCGGGATAACTGCAGGGCTTTGTCTTATCTTCGCTCTGTTTCCAGGTACATTCTTTTCTTTTATGAGCGATCAGGAATCACAGATGTATCTGTCGCAGGCTTCTCAGCAGCCGGGAATGATGGACCTTCTTAATAATCTTATGGAAGGACGTAAGGCGATATTCACCGCTGACGCATGGAGAAGCGCCGGTATTATAACTCTCGGAGCACTTGCCGTATATTTCTATGCCAAAGGAAAGCTTAAATCGATAATAATGGTGATAATCGTTGGCGTGATCACTCTTTTCGACCTTGTAAGCATTGATAAGAGATATCTTAACAGTGAAGATTTCGTAGATAAAAGAAAGATGCAGAACCCTTTCCCTATGACTGAGATCGACAGAGAGATCCTTAAGGATCAGGATGTTCATTACAGAGTTCTTAATCTTGCTGCAAATACTTTTAATGATTACCGTACTTCATATTATCATAAATCTATCGGAGGATATCATGCGGCTAAACTTCAGAGATATCAGGATATCATCGACTATCATTTCTCAAATAATCTGAATATCGAAGTTGTCAATATGCTGAACGGTAAATATATTATCGTGCCTGACGGAAAAGGCGGCCAGTCATTGTCAGTAAACGAGCAGGCTCTTGGTAACGCATGGTTTGTAAACCGTGTAAACTGGGTCGATACTCCGCGTCAGGAAATCGAAGCTCTGTCGGCTTTCAATCCTGCCACAACAGCGGTTATCAGCAATAAATACAGAAATGAAGTAGGTAATTTCGCAGCAGATTCCACATCGGTAATCTCACTTACCGGATATGCTCCCGATCAGCTTGATTATGTTTCAACTTCTTCTCAACCCGGTCTTGCTGTTTTCTCGGAAGTATTTTATCCTGGATGGAAAGCTTTTATCGATGGTGTTGAGACGGAGATCATACCTGTCGACTATATACTGAGAGCCATAAATGTTCCGGCCGGAAAACATGAGATTATGTTTGTTTACAAACCTCATTCCGTTAAGACTACCGACAGAATATCGTATATGGCAATTTCGGTGATATTCGCAGGACTTCTTCTTTCGTTATTCTATTTCATTAAAAGACTGAAGAAAGAAGCAGAATAAAAAAGCGGATCAGGGATTTCCCCATCCGCTCCATGCTCCAATATCTTCGGCTACAAAAAGCCAGAACAGAAGTAAAATTATAAGAACTACGACTGCTATCGTCATTATCATGCGTGACAGCGATTTCTTGTTTTTTTTGCCGGCTTCATATTCTTTCTGTTCTGACTCCGATCTTGGATAATGATTTTTGTGGCTCATATATTTATAAGTGATATACATATAAAACTATTTATGACTGATAAATGTTTGGAGTAGGAAGTTTTTGAATTAATTTTATCAAATATTTAAAGGTTTTACATTTGAAGATGTAAAGCCTTTATTTTTATATACCTAAAAAAACATTTCAGAAAACTGAAATCAATAAGAATCCGTGGCGCAGTAAATTCCGGTCAGTTAATATATTATGTAATTCTTATTTCAGTTTCTGTTTTAATCAATATGAAACTCATGGCAAACAATCTACCTAAAGTAAGCGAATTTAAATTAAGCAACGGACTTACCGTATGGCTTAGTGAGGAGCATTCGCAACCTAAAGTAAGCGGTGCCGTCGTTGTAAAGGCGGGAGCAAAAGATTCTCCCGATACCGGAATAGCTCACTATTTCGAACATATGATGTTCAAAGGGACGCAAAATATAGGTACTAAGGATTTTCAGGCTGAAAAGCCGTATATGGATAAGATAATAACTCTGTATGACCGGCTTGGCTCTACCGATGATGTTGAGGAGATCGGAAAAATACAGAAAGAGATAAACCGTCTGAGCATTGAGCAGTCGCAATATATTATTCCTAACGAATTTGATCAGCTTATTTCCCGTTTCGGTGGTTCTGAACTGAACGCATTTACTTCGTATGATAATACCGTTTATTTCAACTCATTCATTCCCGGATATCTGGAACAGTGGGCAGAGATTAACAGTGAGCGTCTTATCTCTCCCGTTTTCCGTCTTTTTCAGAATGAACTTGAAACGGTTTATGAGGAGAAGAATATGTATTCCGATAATCTGTTCTTTTCTGCGATAGAGAAAGTTTTTGAACGGGTATATAAGGACACTCCATATCAGTATTCTATTCTCGGAAGCACAAAAAAACTGAAAAAGCCGAGTCTGAGTGAGATGATGCGTTTCTTTGAAACATACTATGTCGGCAATAATATGGGGCTTATGCTTTGCGGTGATTTTGATTCCTCAAAAGTATTGCCGGTCCTTGAAAAAACATTCGGACGTATTCCTGCCGGAAAAATAATAAAGAAAGAACGGGTTAAGCCTGCTGATATAAAGGGTAAGGAAAAGATGAAAGTTAAGATTCCGATACCTATGGTTCAGGGATTAGCACGTATATATAAGGGGGCAGAGGCTACTTCGCCCGATAATCTTAAAATTGATATCATATGTTCTCTTCTGAATAATGAGAACGGTACAGGATTCTTCGACAAACTGATAGTTGAACATAAACTGCTTATGGCTATGGCTGCTAATGTGACGGAAGCCAAAGACTGCGGTATGATAGCGATAGGAGGAGCACCGAAAATCATGCTTCAGACAAAGGGAAGTGTGGAAAGAATGATAGCAAAAGAGATTAACAGAATCAAAAAAGGTGATTTCCCCGATTCTCTGCTTGATGCAGTGAAATATGAAAAAAGAAGGGAGTTGCTTTCCCGCCTTGAAAATACGGATAAACGTACCGATCTGATGATTGAAAACTTCTCACAGGGATATTCCTGGCAGGATTTTTCCGATAAATTTGATGCTCTTGAATCGCTGACTAAACAGGATATAATGGAGTGCGCAAACCGCTATCTTGGCGATAACTTCCTTTATGCTTCGAAGAAATTCGGAAATTATCGGAAAGATACGCTTGTAAAGCCGGCTCTTGATCCGATTCCTCAGAAAGAGGGTGAAAGAGGTAACTCGGGATATTATGAATCACTTTCTATTAATGATAAAGTGAAGTCTGAAATAAAGATACCTGATTATGAGAAAGAATGTTCGCTGATTACTCTTGACGATAATACTCGTCTTTATCATAAGACTACAGAAGCAAACGGCATCTTCAGCTTCAGAATAATTTATGAAACAGGAAAGAATGAGAATCCCCTTATAGGCATAACTGATCAGTATCTTTCATATCTCGGCACAAAGAATAAAAGTTTCAATGAATTCAGAAGCGAACTCCAGGCTATCGGAAGCTCGATGAAGTTTGAAAGCAATGAAAACTTTTTCATTCTTTCAGTCGACGGCTTCGACAACAATTTCAGCGCAACGATAAAACTTATAAATGAATTCTTCGATTCTCCGAAGGGGGATAAGAAAATTCTTAAACAGATAAAATCTTCTCTGAAAGTGGAGGAGAAAGCTTTTCTTAAATCAAATAATGATCTTGCCACTGCTCTGGAAGAGATGGTGAAATATGGTGATAAATCATCATATCTTACACGTATAAGTTCTTCTGATGTGAGTAAGCTTAAAGAGAATACGCTTATAGATCTTTTCAGGGAGATAATTAAGAGAGAGAAGAGTTTTCATTACAGCGGATCGCTTTCCGATGCTGAGGTTGCGGAAATTCTGAAATCGGATCTGCATATACCGACGGCAACACTTCCGGGAGTAGCTTATGAAGGAAAAGAGATACGCGTTTATAATAAACCGAATGTTTATTTCTTTGATGACCCGAAAAGCCGTCAGAGCATTATATATGGATATTTCGTTACCGATGAAGTGATAACTTCGGAAGAGAGAAGCAGAATGCAGCTCCTTAATTATTATTTCGGAGGTGATATGACATCTGTCATGTTTCAGCAGATACGTGAATTCCGTTCTCTTGCTTACAGCGCACATTCAAAACTTATAATGGCAGCGCCTAAGAAAGGAGATTGCCATGGAGTTATAGAAGCGAAACTTTCGACACAGTCGGATAAGACATGTGAGGCTCTTACTCTGCTTGATAAATTATTCTTTTCAATGCCTTTGAATGAAAAGACTTTTGAAAACGCATCAAGGGCTCTCGGTAATTACGCAAACAATATGTATCCCGATGCACGTTCGCTGACAACTAAATTTGCCGACGATAAGGCTGCCGGATATAAAGGTTCGAAACTTAATCAGCTGAAAGAGGCAACCGGTGTTACTTTTGATGAGTTTAAAAAGATATATGAAAAGATGATTCTTAATTCGACACCAATATATGTCATTGTCGGGAATAAAAAGGATATTGATATTATCTTACTGAATAAGCATTTCGATATTGAGCAGGTTGACATAAAGTCATTTTATAAGAAATAAAGTTTACTTTGTCTTTCAGTAAAGAGGTAACAATTTCTTAAAAAAGAATGAAAAAAAGGCCGGATGAATTTTTCTGAGAGAAGATTTATCCGGTTTTTTCATATAAAAAGAATTTTCTTTCATTTTTATCGTTGAAAAATCACATTTTTATTCTCTTTGTAATGTTTTTGTTATGGCTTAATAATGAGAGAAATAGCGCTCTGTTACGTTTAAACGGCGATTTCGGGGGAATTTTATTTCAGAAAAACATCGCATTTTTCGCTGTAAAGTTTTTGAAATATTAAAAATAGCCCTATATTTGCATCGCAATTGCGAAAGTAGCTCAGTTGGTAGAGCACAACCTTGCCAAGGTTGGGGTCGCGGGTTCGAGTCCCGTCTTTCGCTCCAGGATGCCCGGATGGTGGAATGGTAGACACACAGGACTTAAAATCCTGCGATCATTGCGATTGTGCGGGTTCAAGTCCCGCTCCGGGTACGCAGAAAGCCTCTTAATCATTTGATTTTGAGGCTTTTTTGTTTTTCAGGTGTAACAAAAAAAGGAAAACTTATTCAGTTTTCCTTATTATACATTTTCTTAATCTTATTTCTGCTTTCAAGTTCCTTTTTCAGAATCACCTTACTCCAGAATGCTCTTATAAAACCTGTTCCGTAGCCAAGAAGCTGAATGAAGCCGGTGAATACGGAAATGAAGCCGATCTTTGCCGATTTGTTTTTTATCGATGAATCGATGAAAAGTATAAGGGCATAAATCACTATCAGCCACAGAAAAGGTGGGAACCAGAATGAGAGTATCAACAACATAAGTGTCCCGAGTGTAAATACTGCAGGTGCGAAATGCACGAGTTTAAGTGATTCGGGATGCTGTTTGTAAAGAGATATTCGTGCCTGACCGAAGATATGTACCTGTTTAAGGAATTTGTGCATATCGACCCTTCTTTTGTGATAGACGAATGCTTCGCGTATAAGTCGGGTCTGAAAGCCGGCTTTGCGGATACGTGTGCTGAGGTCGATGTCCTCGCCCAGTGTGTCGTTAAAACCTCCTGTCTTTACAAATACCTCTCTTGATATCCCCATATTGAAAGAGCGCGGACAGAATTTCTCCATTCCGCTTGCTTTGCCGCCACGTATTCCTCCTGTTGTGAAGAAGGATGTCATCGAATGATTGATGGCTTTCTGTATGTCGGTAAATGAGTGGTGTGCCGCATCGGGACCACCGAAAGAGTCGGTATAGTCTTTCTGAAGATAATCATGAACGATCTGCATATAATCGTCGGGAACGATAACATCGGAATCAAAGAATATAAAGTAATTGGCAGAAGCTTTTGTCATACCTATATTTCTTGAATCGCTTTGCCCTGTATTCGGTTTGTAAAAGTATTTTATATCCAGACGATCATTGTATTCTTTTACAATATCATCGCATTTGAAACCATCGCGTGAACCGTCTTCCATGACAATGACTTCAAAGTTTTTGTATGTCTGGGAAGCGAGAGAATCAAGAAGTTCGCGGATTTCATCCGGTCGGTTATAAACGGGTATGATAATGCTGAAATATGGCATAGTATGTCAGGGTAATTTTTTATATGCTAAAATAGATATTTTAATGAATGTGTATGAAGTTATAACTGAATTCAGTATGTATTATTATGTTCCGGAAATGATTTTCAGAATTTCCTCCGCCTTATCAACAATATATGAAGGATTGCATGAGGCGAGTTCTTCGTGACCTCTGAAACCCCATGTGACACCGCATGCTTCCACTCCGGCATTTGATGCCGTGTGCATATCTACATTGGAATCGCCTATATAAAGTATTTCTGATTTATCTGTTATGCCGGTAAGCTTTATTATATCTTCTATCACCTGAGGATGAGGTTTGACAGGCACATCATCACGCTGACCGAATACCGCCGCGAAATCTATATCGCCGAAATAATGAGTAACAAGTTTTTCCGTAGCTTTCTGATATTTGTTTGATGCTACAGCCAGAAGATATCCGGCATCTTTAAGCATAGTCAATAGTTCCGGTATTCCGGGATAGGGAGTGCTGAATACAGTATTGTTTTCATCATAATGACTGAGGAATAATGATCTGACTGACTCTATGATCTCTTTCGAACGTTTATTCTCAGGAAGAGCTCTTTCTATAAGTTTTGTAATGCCGTTGCCGACGAACATGTAATATGCATTTTCTGGGTGTTCGGGATAACCGCTTTGTTTAAGAGAATGATTGACTGATGCAGCAAGATCGGCAATAGTATTGAGCAGTGTGCCGTCAAGATCAAATATAATAAGTTTCTTCATTGCGTATTTTTTGTCAAAGATAGCAAAAGCGAATAATGTAGGATTATAAAAAAACGAAGTTAAGAACAGTAATAAAGTAATTAGCAAGAAGTTTTGGTTAACTAATTTGAGTCTATTATAACTAATTTGAGGTTAATTTATTTAATTTTGTGGTTCGCTGTGTCTTTAGAGTTAATTATTGACTTTAAAATGATTACAGATGTTATTCTTGTAAAAATATCTTTATCTGATTCATGTTAAAAAGACTCATTATATTATTAGTTATAATAATTGTGCATAGTTGCGATTTTATTTCTGCAGAAGAATTACAGAAAATAAAAATCGGAATTTATGGCAATGAAGCACCACAAAGTTTCGAAGATGAAAAGGGAACTCCTAAGGGATTTACCGTAGATCTTTCGAGAGCTTTAATGGATGAGCTTAATATTAAATGTGAATTTGCTGTTTATAACCGTTCCCGCGGAAACGAAAGAAATATGAGCATGGTCGACAGCATCCTTAAAGATTGTGACCTTGTGATCTCCTGTATACGGTCGATAGATATGGAACGTAAGTATACATTGAGTCTGCCATATAACAGTTTCGTTTTTAATATACTTTCAAGACAGGATCAGAATTATCACGGACCTCATGATCTGGCAAGGAAGGAAATCCTTGTGAAACGCGGCTCTTCTTCTCAGAATGAGCTTATGAAGCTCGGCCGCAATTATTTCAATAATCTTATTTATGTTTCGGATGTCCATATGGGGATAAAACTTCTTCATGAGGGAATTGCCGATTATATGATTTGTGATGAAGTAGCAGCCAAAAACTTTCATAATGCGATTCTGGCAAATAAGCTTGTGAAGTATGATTCCGGCTTCGCACCTCTGGAACTGCATTTCGCCTCAGAAAACAAACAGCTTATCTCTGATCTTAATGTGGCTTTGCTTAAGCTTAAGATGATCGGGAAATATAACGACATCCATAATAAGTGGTTTACAGTAAGAGATTCGATATTTGATCCTACTTTTCTTTACTGGGTTTTGCTCGCTACGATAATAACAGCAGTGTTTTTTACACTCTTTATCTTCGCTATGCGTATCCAGGTGAAGAAAGCGGTTTCGCAGAGTGAGAAGTATCAGAAAGATCTTACAGAAAATATATATGTTCTTGAAACTATGAAAAACAGTATGCCGGTAGGTATGACTTTTTTTGATAAGAACGGTAATCTGAAGGATGTGAATGACGGGTTCTGTAAGTTCTTATGCATTGAACGGGAAAAGATAATGAATGACAAGGTTAATCTTTTCGAACTTTCGCATATTCCGAGATATATTAAAAATTCACTTCATGACGGAATCGAAAGCCGTTTCGAACTCAGGTATGAAGAGTTTCAGTCGAAGATGTATAAATATCTGAACAATGAATCTCCGCACGGAGAGATATTTGATGTCAGGTGTGTGGCTTTTAATGACGGAGACGGAGAGATTCAGGGATATATAACTATTTATAATGATATAACAGAGCTTAATAAGGATAAACAGAAAATCCGTCTTCTGCAGGACAGTATAGATATGGCGCTTGAGTCGGGAGATCTTTCAACATGGATCTATGATTGCTCGCAGGATATGTTTTCTCTTATTAAAGGCGATTTGCTTTATGAGGAGCTTTTTACGGGAAAGGTTTTCAGCGAGCGTCTTCATGAGGATGACAGGGATAAAATGTGGAATTCAATTAACAGCATTATAGAAAGAAAAACCGACAAAGCAGCACTGGATTTCAGATATAGGGTAAGGGGCAGATGGAGATGGTATTCCTGTTCGATGGTAGCGATGCCAAGTGAAGGAAAGATAAAATATATTACCGGTGTTCGCCGTGACATCACCGATGAGGTGGAATCTGCGATGGCTCTTGAGAGTTATAATATAGAACTGGAAAGGGCTAAAGTGAAAGCTGAAGAATCGGAAAGACTTAAAATGGCTTTCCTTGCAAATATGAGTCATGAAATCAGAACTCCTCTGAATGCTATTGTGGGATTTTCAGAGATACTTCTTTATTCGGATACTCCTGATGAACGTGAAGAGTATATGAAGATTATAAAGATCAACAGCGAACTTCTTCTTGCCATTATTGATGATATTCTTGATCTTTCAAAGATTGAGTCAGGAATGATAGATATAAAACCTGAGATATTTGATATTGTGGATATGTTTAACAAGAACTTCCTTTCTTTTGAATCAAGATGTACGAAACCGGATGTGAAACTTATCTGTCAGACAGATCTCCTTCATCTGGATGTGCTTCTTGACCATAACAGGGTAGCACAGGTGTTCTCTAATTTTATGTCTAATGCAGTGAAATATACAGAGAAAGGAACTATAACCGTCAGCCTTGAGTATGAAGAAAACGGTGTGAGATTTTCAGTAAGTGATACCGGTATAGGTGTCGACGATAATAAAAAACATATGATCTTTAAAAGATTTGAAAAACTCGATTCTTTTGCGCAGGGTACGGGTCTTGGTCTTGCTATAAGTAAAGCCATCGTTTCTGCTCTGGAAGGAGAGATAGGATTTGAGTCAAAAAAAGGTGAGGGATCTCTTTTCTGGGCATGGTTTCCCTGTGATTATTACAGAGCTAAACGAAAAAAAGAAAAAATAAAACCGGAAAAAGAAATCGAAACTTGTTAAATTATAATTATTAAAAACAACGACTGTTTAAAATTATTATTAAATTATTATTGTTTTGTTGAAAAATTATAGATAATTTCAATTTTTAAATCTTAACGTGGCAAAAACGGTATAATAAAGTGTTTATAAAGTTGAAAGAAATAAGTATTTTAAAAATTATAAAAAATATATTTAAAAATAAAGGCTTTCTTACAGTCTTATTTTTAATGGCATTTTGCTTTGAAATAATTTCGTGTGACACAGTTCATACGAAATCTGAGCAGGCCGGTATTTCTTTTTTCGATGCATACCGCAGTTTTTATATAGGTCTGCTTTTCATAATCTGTTCCATAAGTTTAGTTGTATTGCTGTATCTTCTTTTTAATGCGGTTGCGGCACGAAAATCAGATGATTCCGAATTAAGAAAGTCACTCCTTCTCAATTATATAAAATCACTTAATATTCTGAGTGATAAATCTTATGTATATGCATTTGCATATAATATTGCTCTTGATGAAATTCTTGAAATCAATGATGATATTTTAAGGAAGGATACCAATACCTTTAATTATATGATTGCCGGAATTCATCCGGATGATAAAGATATGTTTTTCAGGGAATATCATTCTCTTATTAACGGAGTAAAAACCGAAGCCCGTATCACGATAAGACTCTATAACAAGAAAAAAGGTAAATATCAGTATTATGAAGTTGAGGGACATGTTTATAAATATGATAAGAATAAACGCGTATCCGATCTTTTCTGTATGACAAGGCTTAAGGATGAGTGTCAGTATCAGTCACAGCTAAAGAGTAATGCGGATCTTTTGAGAGCGATGAATAATCACATGCCTGTGGGAATGTTTTTTTATGACCATGACGGATGTCTGAAGAATATTAATGAATCGCTTGTCCTTTTTTTAGGTCTTGATAAGAAAAAGATACTTTCGTCCGATGTGAATATTTTTACTCTTGATTATATTCCTGAAGAGGTGATAAGATCGATAAGGGAAGGTAAACAGGCGCAGTATGAGCTTAAATATGAGACGGTAAGTAAATCTCTTTCTTCATATATCGTTTCTGATTCGGAATGTGAAATATTTGATGTCAGATGTGCTCCCGTTAAGAATGATTATGATGATATAATAGGTTATATAACTATATATAATGATATTACGAAACTTAATCAGGATAAAAGAAAGATCAAGGAGCTTCAGAATGATACCGAACTGGCTCTTGACGCCGGAGATATGTCGGCATGGAGATATGACTGTCAGACTGAAAGTTTTAATATGATATATGGCAGAATATTAAACAGATCATCTCTTACAAAGAAAGAATATGAACAGTTGGTTCATGAAGAAGATAAGAATGCTATCTGGAATGCCATTGATAAAATAAAAAACAGAGAAGCGGATAAAATCACGATAAAATTCAGAATAAATTCGTCATATGGGTGTAAATGGTTTCTATGCTCTCTGACTGCGGTGCCTACAAATCATGAAATCAGGTTTATTACCGGCACAGCCCGTGATATTACCGATGAGGTAGAAGCTAAGATGATACTTGAAAAGAATAACCGTGAACTTGAAAAGGCAAAGCTTAAAGCAGAAGAATCAGAACGTCTTAAAATGGCATTTCTTGCTAATATGAGTCATGAGATACGTACTCCGCTTAATGCAATTGTAGGTTTTTCGGAGATGGTGCAGTTTGTTGAAAAGGATGATGAGAGAAAAGAATATATGAATCTTATCAATACTAATAATGAACTTTTACTGAGAATTATTGACGATATCCTGAATCTTTCCAAAATAGAATCCGGTGCACTTGAGATAAAATATGAAGTTTTTAATATCATAGGAGTACTTGATGATACTTTCATGTCATTTCTTTCAGGATGTGATAATCCGGATATCAATTTTAAAAATGAGAATAAATATGAGGAAATAATGGTTTGTCTTGACAGGGAAAGATTTGTCCAGATAATATCCAACTTTATTTCCAATGCAATAAAATATACTTCAAAGGGAGAAATTTCTATAGGGGTAATTAAGAAAAAGAAAAGTATAAAGATTTATGTCCGTGATACAGGGATCGGTATCGATGAGGAACAGAAACATCTGATATTTAAGAGATTCGAAAAGCTGAATTCTTTTGCTCAGGGAACTGGTCTGGGATTGGCTATCTGTAAAGCAATTGCCAAAGCAATGAACGGAAAGGTAGGTTTTGATTCCCGAAAAGGAGAAGGATCTGAATTCTGGGTTTCATTCCCGATTAATGATATATCTTTTTCTGAAGATTTTGAAACAGAAGAAGTAAAAATGACCTTAGAGGAAAAATAAGATTTAAATTAAAAGATAGATATGCGGAGGAGCTGTGGGAAACCACGGCTCTTTTTATTTTGTCATAATTGATATCTTTTCTCAAAATAAAGCAGCAATTATTTAAATTCGGGATATGACCTTAGGAGAGATTAAAGACGTATAAAGATATCATCCGATTATAAGTTATCGGTATGTTTTTCGTAAACATTGAAAACATAAACGGCTATAAAAAAGAAAAGGCTGTCTCACGACAACCCAACCTTTATTAACCTTAAATCTAATACCATGAAAAACACAGTACAAAAATACGGCTTTTTTTTATACCTGCAAGCATTTTCGAAAGAATAAAGTGTGTATAAAACGTTTTTAATATTTCTTTGTATTTGCTATATAGAGATAGCAATTTATAAGATTATAGTGCAAAAAATACTTAAAATAGAGTGCGCCATATAGTTTGAGACAGAAAATACAATAACAAGTATGGGATCTCTTAGCTTTATTAATATTAAAAACCTTACATCCTTAATAAAAAAATATTATTATAATTAAGCAGTCATTTCTAATAAAGAAAAAAGGGGATTTCGGCTTAAAGAGATGAAATTTTTAGTGATATATTTGATATAAAGCGTGTTGTAGGATAACAGAATTAAAAATAAAAGCGTAAAAAATCAATAATTCTAAAAATTATTATTGTGTTATTAAACAGTTTTTCCGTAAGATAATTATCTTTGCGAGAGTTTTATTTTTAATGTTAATAACATAACAAAATGGTAAATTACAAAGATCTTGGTTTGGTAAACACACGTGATTTGTTTGCTAAAGCAATGGAAGGAAAGTATGCTATCGCTGCTTTTAACTTCAACAACATGGAACAGATGCAGGCTATTATCCAGGCTGCAGT
>CAMTON010000030.1 GCA_947074105.1 uncultured Bacteroidales bacterium | reverse complement strand
TAAAATCCAATGAGCTGAAAATACAGAAGTAAACGATATATTAAAGCTTATATTTGAAAGATTCTGAATCGGAATATAACCGTATTATTTAATTATAATACGGTTTTTTTATTTTAAATCAATTATGAGACGGGACAATGAATCTTTAAGTCGTTCTTCTTGCCTGCATAAAATAAGAGCGGCATGACCATAATGATCATGCCGCCCGTGAAACGTAAAATATTAAAATATTGATTTAAACAAATCAGATTATCAGAATGAATATTTCACACCGATCTGACCTCTGAAACGAGAGTATAGATCAGAATAAGTGTATTTATCATAATCTTTTCCACCTGTAAATGTATATACTCCTGTCGAGCTGTTGTAAGATACTGGAGAATAATAGTTGTTGCCTCCGTAAGATCTTCCCCATTTCTTATTCAACAGGTTACCGATATTCATGATATCCATTGACACTTCAAGTTTATGAGATGAATTACCGACATTGAAGTTGAATGATCTCGCAAGGTGCAGGTCGAAATGATGTTCGAAAGGTTTGTTAGCGGCATTTCTTTCAAAGTATTTTCCGCGGTTATTTTTCATATAATCATCATTTCCAAGCCATCCTTTAAGACCTTCTCCATGTGCTTCCGACATAAGATTTTTTGAAATAAGTTCGTCAATCTGAGCATCTGTAAAGATGAACATCAGGTCATTTCCGTTTGAGCCGTCACCGTTAATGTCGCCGGCATAGTAAACAGAATAAGGATTACCGCTTTCACCCACATAAATAAGGCTTATCACGCTTTCATCATTTCTCGACCATTTTTTATTCCATGTCAAAGCTACTTTCACACTGTGAGGTCTGTTGAATGCCGAGTATCCAAGTTCCGGATTATTTGAGTAACCTGTAGTATAGTTATAATTCCAGTTTGAAGCGGCTACCGAAGATGTTCCCGAGTTAAGCGATTTAGACTGAGTATAAGAATAAGCAGCCATAAAGTCAAGACCGAAAACGAAGCTCTTTTCAACTTTTGCAGAAAGGTTGTAAGAATAACCCTTGTTAGTATTGCTCAGCTCATAGATGTTGGTATATGTGCTTGCTCCTTCTGTAGTAACTTTCTGGTAAATAGGGCGGTCGTCGAATGACAGTCCGTATTTTTCAGAAATTGTGTTTCCTGATTCTTCATAAGCAAGATTCTTATAAAGGATATCATTAAGAGTTTTAGAATATAAACCTTCAAAAGTCCATCTGATATCTCCCGGCATAGTGTATTCCAGAGCAAAATTCAGACGTGCATTCTGTGCGAATTTAAAGTCTTTGGCAAATACATTGATTGTCTGTGAGCCTGATGCCGAACCAAGTTTTGCATTTTCATACTGAGCCGCTGGATCCGGATTGTATATCGGAGTTACTCCAAGTTTATAAGCATCCTTACTTATGTTATAACTCTGAAACTGTACTCCTGTATTTGAGAAGTTATTGCTTAACCAAACGAAAGGAACTCTTCCCGTGAATATCCCCGCGCCACCTCTTAGAAGAAGTCTGTCGGTTGCTCTCCAGCGGAAACCTACTCTCGGAGACCACATCGGAGTACTTTTTAATTTATTATTGGTTTTTACTCCCCAGCCGTTGCTTGCAGCATAATTGTTGAATCCTGCATTTTCAGAAGGAGAATCGAAGAATAAAGGCATATCGGCACGTACACCGTAAGTAAGATTGAAGTTTTCAGTAGCCTGCCAGTTATCCTGAATATAAAGACCTACCTGTCCTGCACTGAAGCGAGGAGCCCAGTCGGCACGTCCTGTTATATCTTTGTTAGCCTGCTGGAAACGGAACTGATTCACGATACCTTCTTTAAACTCATCAAGGGCAGTACCGTTGTCATTCTTATCTGTAAAATAATATGATCCGTAAAGGTCCTGGATGAATAGATTTTCAAAAGTATAGAATTCATTATGAGTACCTATAGTAATGCTGTGATTCCCTTTTAACCATGTTACGTTGTCGGTAACTGAGATAATGTCCTGATCAAGTCTGTTGGCCATAGATGAACGGTCGTTACCCATACTTATAGTGTTACCGCTTCCCAGTGCGATTGAAATTAAAGGGAACGGATCTCCCGGATTACGCTGGTCTCTTACACGTACATAAGATGCGCGGAACTCATTACTTACGGCAGGAGATATCTTACTTTGTAATTCTGCGATATAAGAATTGGTTTTCGACTGAAATGTATAACTCTGGTCGGAAGAATACAGATTATTTGCGGAACCTGTTCCGTTAAGCTGTTTGGCATCAACATAACTCCAGCGTACAGAAGCCTGATGGTTGTTATTAATATTCCAGTTCAGTTTAACACCTGCTTTGTCTGAATCTGTAAATACATCCTGAGAATCAAAATTACCTTTGTACCCGTAATTTGTTCTCATGAAATCAAGAATTTCATTAGCTGTTGTTACGTCGATATTAGACGAAGCGCCACCTAATTTATTTGTGTTGGGATATGATTTTCTTGCCTGTTCGTAATTGGCGAAAAAGAATAATTTATTTTTGATAAGCGGACCTCCTGCAGTCACCCCCCATGTATATTCCTGCTGCTGGTTATAACCGGGACTCAATTCACCGTTACGCATCTGATAACGTGTTCCGATAAGTTCCTGATTATTTCCGAAAAAATAAGCGGAAGCCGAAGCTTTATTTGTTCCCGATTTGGTAATTGCATTTATGGCACCTCCGGTGAAACCTGACTGGCGAACATCGAAAGGAGCGACATTGACCTGAATCTGTTCTACAGTTTCAAGAGAAATAGGGTTCGTTCCTGCCTGACCGCCGTTCTGACCGTTGGATGTAAGTCCGAAAACGTCATTATTCATAGCTCCGTCGACCTGAAAACTGTTATATCTGTTATTTACACCGGCAAAAGACATTGCACCTGATGAACTGACACTGACAAGCGGGTTCATACGTGTAACGTCACCGATGCTTCTGCTTACTGTCGGCAATTTCTGAATGTCTGAAGCACTGAATCTCATAGCAGCACCATTGTTCGACATTCCCGCTTTTGCCGCAACGACAACTTCCTGAAGAAGTTCTGACGCTTCGCTCATTTTTACGTTAAGAGGATAAGTGTCGCCGAGATTAAGCTGTACGTCGCTTATGACTTCAGTATTGTTGCCGATATAAGATATCTCTATCTTATATGGTCCGCCGGGACGCATACCGTGAATAAAGTATCTACCGTCCTGATTAGTTACGGTACCGTAATAAGTTCCGGAAGGCACATGTGTTGCCTGGATAGTTGCACCTATTACAACATCGTTGCCCGCATCGGTTATTCTACCGGATAAAGATGAAGTCGTTACTTGAGCAGTTAGAGAGAATGCAGCTGTTGCTGTAATAGCTGCAGTCGTAAAAGATCGCGTAAAATGTGACATTTAAGTTTAAATTTTAGTTATTTAAATAAGACAGTTACCTCAAATAAGAATATGGATATCAGAATAACATTCCTTTTATTCTGTTGTAATCGCCATCAGTGTCTTCCGGTTTTATGCCAAGCAGTTTGGCAAGTAAGACATAGATATCAGTATTTATAAACGGATCAGATTTGTATCCCTTTTTGAAGTCGGGACCGACAGCTCTGAAAATCACTTTCATTTCATCATTGGCAGGATCAAATCCATGCGCACCTTTTACTCCTTTAGGTTTCAGGTCAAAATGCCATCCGCATTCAGGTACCACAACAATATCTCCCATTCTGGGATTTCTGCCGTAGTTAAGATGTTCCGGCATGTTTTCTTTATAATATGCCTTTGCTCCCTTACAGTTGTTGACTGCTATCATGACAGAGTCTTTATATCCGGGTTTTGTAAATATTGAAGTAGGTGTAGTGCCGCACATTCTTTCATACCATTCCGGTTTCAATATCTCTGAAGCGTTTATGAATTTGTTTTCATTATCGATTTCAGCCATTCCGTGATCGGACGTAACAATTATATTTACTTTATCGGCAATAGGTAGTTTACGGATTTTCATAATAAGATCGCCTACTAAAGAATCGAGACCGGAAACAATATCACCGACTTCTTTACTTTCGGGGCCATATTTATGACCTGCACCGTCAGGCTGTTCGATATAAGCCATTATAAGTTGTGGTCTGGAATCGGCAGGTCGGTTAAGCCATGATACTATAGTATCTATACGCTGTTCGTAAGACAGACGCGGAGTGTCTGCGTAAACTTTATAAAATGTAGGATGACTGTTTTTAATAGGAATATCAGATCCGACCCAATACAGATTGCCAGTCTTCAGGCCTTGTTTCTGAGCTGTAGTCCATATCGGTTCACCGCCGTAATAAGAAGGATCGTTTCGCATTTCAGGATCACCCATCTGGAAATTCTTTCCTTTTTCTTCTACCCAGAATACATTGTTTATGATACCGTGATGATCCGGAACAAGACCGGTGGCAAGAGTATAATGATTGGGAAATGTGGATGCGGGGAATGATGGCGACATTATCGCACTTACTCCGTCTTTCTCCATACTGTCGAGATTGGGAGTATTATAAAAAGAGGTATAGTCATGTCGGAATCCGTCTAAAGAAAGTATGACGGTATAATTATCTCCGGCAAATAAAATTGAAGTTACAGCTAAATAAAGAAATAAAGAAATCGTTCTTTTTATCATAATGTAAGATTCTGATACAAAGATAAGATTCTTATATTAAGAAAGTATTACATAAATATTTAAAATTTTAAACATTTGTAGTATATAGAATGATTATAGATAAAATATGATATAAAAGCTTAATATTTTATATGAAAAACTTGTATGCTGAGATTCAGTATAATAAGTGTTTGTTTTTTTTGAAAAATAGATAATTTGAAATTTAATATGTGCTTTTCGTGGTATACGGATATATCAGCTTCTTTCTAACGGTTCTTTTTAAGGAACAGTGAGCCCGAAATTACACCGGGAATCTCTTCCTTATAATGAGTAACCATAATGACCGTTTTATCTTTTCTTCGACAGAAACATTCTATCACTGATTTTACAAGACGACGGTTGTAAGTGTCAAGTCCGTGAAGCGGTTCGTCAAGAATAAGCAGCGACGGGTCTTTGACGAAAGCACGTGCAAGAAGCACAAGACGCTGCTCTCCGGATGAAAGCTGAAGGAAAGGAGTGTTTTCATATTTCTCCATTCCGAATACTGAAAGCCAGAAACGGCAAATTTCTTTCTGTGAGGCATCGGCTTTTTTATAAAGTCCGATAGAGTCATGAAGTCCGCTTGCCACGATATCTGATGTCGGAACGTTCTGAAGATATGAACGGTGCATTTCAGGAGAAACATATCCGATATGTTTCTTTATGCTCCAGATGCTTTCTCCCGAGCCGCGTTTATTGCCGAAAAGAGAGATATCGCATGCATAAGACTGTGGATTATCGGCACATATAAGACTGAGAAGTGTAGATTTTCCGGCACCGTTTTCTCCTCCGAGCGCCCATTTCTCACCTTTTCGTATCATCCAGTCAAGTTCTTTAAGTATAGTACGGCTTCCATATCTTATTGAAACACCGTTTAGTCGCACTACTTCTTCAGATACGGGAGAGTCTTCTTTTTCCGGCAATGAAAGTATAGCTTCCTTAATATCAGAAGACAAAAGGCCTTTATTTTCATCTTTACGGAAAGATGACATATATGCTTCTTTAGTAACTTTTTCACCACAGCACATATTTTCAACTTTCAGCACATGTGTGACGAAATCAGGAATTTCGTCGAGCGAAGATATTACCACTATGATCTGGACAGGGTAGGAGGCAATAAGTTTTTTGAAAAGGTCGGAAAGAAGTTCGCGAGTTTTAACGTCAAGCCCGATATACGGATTATCGACTATAAGTATGCGTGGATTTGTAAGAAGTGTTTTTACAAGCTGGAAACGTCGCAATTCACCACTTGAAAGAAGTATGAGTTTTTCGTTCAGAAGAGGAGGGATGTTAAGAATATTGTAAAGCGTTTCTCTGAAATATGGATCACATTTTATATTATCCAGCATATCGGCTACAACGGGCACATCTTCCTGATCCTGATTATTCCATCTCTGCTGATAATAATAGTTTGCATCGGCAGCCCCGTAAGAGTCACGGAATGAAATGTATTTTATATTTTCATATGCCAGTTTCGATTCCGAAGGATAGAAATCATATAACGTTTTTCCGTACAGAAGAGGTGTCTTTCCCGTTATCATATCGGTAAGCAGAGATTTTCCGCTTCCGTTTTCACCTACTATTGCAATCTGCTCATCTGCACCAAAGCAAAGATTTACCGGTTCGTTTAGTCTGATAAGCGGGTTTCTTGCCACACCGTTTTCGATCTTAATGCTTGACCTTTTCATAACACATATAATTTTTTTCAGATAAGAATATGTGCGCAAAAGTAGTATAAAAAATAAATCATAACCACGGCCGGTTATGGGTTCGGTCGGGTTATGATTTATAAAATTACAAATGCAATATAAGATGTATCGTTGTTTTTCAGAATACTTCGCCGAGCATTTCGCGTGCTGAGCCTCCGCAGTTGCTTTCAATACCTGTCAGATCAGGGGAAATGATAAGGCAATAGTCTGCAATAAGATCGACCTGATCCTGTTTAAGCGATTCTTTCGCTTTTGCCGACATAATATAAAGAGGCTGACGGATACCGCCTTTCATTGTGAAAAGTTCGATATTGTTTCCGGCAAAAGAGTCAACCTGTTCAGGAGATATTTCTATAATTTCTTTTCCGCATTCTTTCAAAAGGGAAGTGAGAGCCTTCTTTTCTTTAGGATTCTTTATCGCTTCAAGGCAAAGAAATGCGAATTTCTTACCAATGCTTAAAATACGGTTTGTCTTGCATATCGGCTGATCTTTAGCATCAGCTGCATCGAAAAGGAAATATTTATAGTCAAGATATGAAGCAAGATATTCTATCACTTCTTCATTTGCCTTTTCAGAACGACAGGCATATATTATTTTGTTGTCGCGGTCGAATACTATACTGTCGTTACCTTCAAGGAACTTATTTTCTTTTTCAAAGGAAGAAAGGTCTATTATGAAATATCTTCCTTCATAGTGCTCTTTAAGTATCCTTATCGGATTCTTAGATTTTTCTTCTCTTTTGTCCGGACATTTCAGTGGATAAACCACAATATATTTTTCAGCATCGGGAAGATCGTTGATAAACGGACTTGTCTTCAGCATATCGCATTTACTTTCTTTCGCCTTAATGGCTCTCTCTTCCTTTGTATGGATTGAAAACCAGCAGGCCGGGAAAATCGACTGCGGAGTAAAAGGTTTTGGTTCGTCTTCGATCTCCATGACAATCACGTCTGCATCACGGAGCATTCGTACAAAGTTGTCGAACTCATTCAATTCTTCTTTCTGAGCGATGTAAATTGAACCTGTTTTCTGAAAAGCGTCATTCAGGGAAGTGTCGTCGTTATACTCGAATTTAACAGGACGCACCATCAATACGGTATCGGTTGTCTGTATCATAATTTAGAAGTGTTGAGCAAATTGTTTTTATATATAAACAAGTAGCGATTTTATAGGTTCAAAAAGAGAAGTGCCGTGTTAAAATATTCTGCCAAATAAAAAATATGTTTTACGACATAAAAAAGTTGCCTTTTTGAGAATAACGAGAAAACTTTTTCTATACATTTGCGCCAATTTTAGAACAAAAACTAACTAAGCTTATTTAAGGTACAATAAATGAAAAAATTAATCTTTGCAGTTGCGGCATTAATCGTAATGGCCGGCTGCTCTCAGAACGTAGCGCTTGAAAGTGCAAATTCAAATGCGGAAATCCATGTTTTACATGCTCAGGACGTTGATCCTAAAACCCCGGATGAGGTAATTGAAATTCTTAAAGAGGGAAATAAAAACTTTGTTGAAAAGCATTCAAGCAACCGTGATGCTATCGCTCAGCTTATTGAATCGGCAGAAGACGGCCAGCATCCTTTAGCTATCGTTTTATCTTGTATCGATTCCCGCGTGCCGGTAGAACTTATCTTTGACAAAGGAGTAGGTGATTTGTTTGTTGCCCGTGTAGCAGGAAATATCGTAAATGAGGATATTCTTGGAAGTATGGAATATGCTTGTGAACATTCAGGTTCTAAAGTTGTCGTAGTACTTGGTCACGAAAGTTGTGGTGCCGTACATTCAGCATGCGAATATGTGCAGGCAGGTAATATGACTCAGATGCTTGAGAAAATCTATCCCGCAATAGACAGTTGTCTTAAAGTTCACCCTGATGCTCATTGTTCCGGATTTGAAAACGATGTGGTTCGTAAGAACGTAGAGATCATGGTTAACCGTGTAAGAACAGAAAGTGAAATTCTTAACCATATGGAGCATGAAGGTCATATCAAAGTTGTAGGAGCAATCTTCAACCTTCATACAGGAGCAGTAGAATTTATCTAAGAAATTATAAAACAATTATTATACAGACAAAAGGCTTATATTAAAAAGCCTTATATTCAATATAGCACTGTCAAAAAACAAAATGCTGATAATCGGGAGTAATCCTTTTTATCAGCATTTTTATTAAAAACATTTTTCGCGTTGTTTTTTGAGTATCTATCAAAATCTAAAACGAATAAGTATACGTTTTATTTTGTAGATTAAACTATGTTTAGATTATTATACAATAATTCCGGATTCAAGAAAAAATATTCCGGGTTTAAAATTCTGGATATAATCTCCCGATTATTTAATGTGTTTAGATTTCTTTGGTTTTCGTGGTGTTAAATAAAAAAATTAAAAAGATCGTGTTGTATTTAAAATGTGTGTTTTCCATGATCTCAGATATTTTCGGTTTATGATTTAGAGATCAAATTTCATAATTTAGAATAAGTATTATTCTTACGGATGCAAATGTATATCCGCAGAGCTTAGAAAAGGATAATTTTTTAGGCAATGAAGGATAATATATTCGTCAAAAAGTGCTGATAAGCCGGGATAAACCCTTTTTATCAGCACTTTAGTTAAAAACAGAGTTCTTAAAACTTCAATATGCGCACTTTCAATTAACCAATATCAGACTCTGTCTTTTATCTGTCCATTAAACAAAAAACTTAAATCTTTCTATCTTAATATACCATTATTACAGATCCGTTTATAATATATGCGCCCGGAGCTAAAGTAATTTTATTAGTACCAGGAATTACTTCATAATTTCCGTTGAGGCGACCGTCTATTGTAAATATTTTAATCTGCTGTGCATAAACGCTGCTTATGCTTACAAAGCCTTTACCACCGTAAACATCAGTTGAAGAATTGTCTTTTTCAGTAGTTTCAATATTGTTGATTACAGCATTTGTTCCGTGATAATAAAGCCTGAAATCATCAGCTTTAAACCATCCGTTCTGACCTCCGTCACCTGTTGAGGCAACTCCGATCACTACATAGTTGTTTATTGGATCAATAACGAAAGGCACTTCAAGAAGTTCCCATGCTGCGTCTGTAGTTCCTACACCGTTTTCTGTCATAAAAGTCCGATTTGTATCATCACCGACAGTAGCATAGATATGCTGAGTTGTAAGATCTTCCAAAGTATTCGTTCTCATAACTGCTGTCATTCTGTAATTACCCGGACGTAATTCATCGATAAGCTGATATACATCCTGAGAAATAAGAGATTCACGAGCTGTGCTCAGATGATATGTTCCTTCCGCTGAATAATCATTCCATAAGGAGAAACCTCCCCATCCTTCAGCTTCTTCAGTGAATTCCCATCCGAAATCAATAATTCCTGAGATACCCTGACCGTTATGACTTACATTATTTTCGAAACTACGGTTGATGATATAGTCGGAAACATCGAAGAAACATCCTTCAACAGGCTCTCCCTGATCTACACAGACTTTAACTGCATTATCTACATATTGAGCGCAGCTATAGAATTCATCGTTGGTATAATCATCATTTTCCACTTCCGAAGCAGCGAAATCAATAATTCCTTTAAGAGCATTCTTTGCAGATCCGTCCTGTGTGGAATTGTATACCCACCATGCATTTTCAAGAGAAATTTTATAAGTATTGAAGGCAGCTACAGATTTTTCACCGTATTCAATAGCGTCGGCAAGATCTTTTATCGCTTTATCAGAAGTGATAAGATTTTCCATTGCTGCTTCAGCGAATTCTATAGCAGCTGCAATCTGATCTTTTGCAAGAGTAGTATAATCTTCGGTATTTACATTTTTAGCTTCATTTATCTTATTTGTAAGAGTTTCAATAAGAGCTTCTGTATTATCACCGTGGAATGTAAGGCGGAAATCATCAAGTTTGAACCATCCGCGGCCTCCTCCGGGATTGTCGCCTCCGGTTGTCAGCGCACCGATTCTGACCGGAATATTATCACCGCTTACATAGAACTGGACTGAAAGAGTCTGCCAGTTGTAAGCAGTTGTTCCGACTCCTTTTTCATTAAGTGTATCGGAATGAAAAGTAGATCCGCTTACAGTAGCATATATATGCTGTGTCGTAAGTGAAGCTTCATCTTCTGTTCTTAACTGTGCGGAAAGAGTATATTTCCCTTTTGGCATATTTTCTATCACCTGATATATATCCTGTTGACGGATTACATCGCTCCATGTGCTGAGATGCCATGTTCCTTCTGCAGAATTGTCGCTCCACAGAGCCACGCGTCCCCAGCCTGAATGTTCGTTTATGATATTCCAGCTTTCAACTTCTGCCTGATCATTATTTAAAGCGCCTTCTTCAAAGCCAGGATTAAGGATATAAGAGGTATAATCTTCACTGATTTCGGCATTAATATAGGAAGCCGAAAGAAGAACACCGGAAAATAGGAGTAATCTGTTTTTCATATTGTAAATAATTAAAAGGTTATGTGTTTATTATAATTTTAACCGGAGTTATATGACCGGTTATTCTGTGTCTGACAAATGTATTTGTTAAAATCTTTCGGATGAGATTCTATTTCATCATTCAGGAGTAAAAAATTCATCATATTGAAAAAACTGTATTATTTTTGTCTTAAAGGGATTAAGCTTTTGTTTTATAGATGGTTATATGTTGTTGGCTTTTTTATTTACTAATCAGATCTGTCAATAGTGAGTAATAAATTTTGCAGTGACGAAACCGTTATCTCTATATGACGAATTATTTATTTATCCTGAACCTGTAATTTATCAATTTTGTAGTGTTGAAAAAATGTAGCGGCCCAACTGAAAACAATGTTCTCCGGTTGCTTAACTCTTATTAAAACAATAAAAAATAACACATTTATGAAAAGAAGGATTCTTGTTGCATCTCTATCTGCACTTTTATCATTAAATGCTTTTTCCCAGGATAATCTGAAATTTAAGGAATGGGCTCAGACTCCGCCTATGGGCTGGAACTCGTGGGACTGCTTCGGACCTACCGTAGTGGAATCTGAAGTTAAGGCTAATGCCGACTATATGGCCAAACATCTTCTGTCTTCAGGATGGGAATATGTTGTGGTAGATATTCGCTGGTTTGTTGAAAATGATAAAGCAGGAGGTTATAATCAGACAGATCCTATTTTCGTAATTGATGAATACGGCCGTTATACTCCGGCTCTTAACAGATTCCCTTCCGCAGCAAACGGAGCAGGGTTCAAACCTCTTGCCGATTATGTTCATTCTCTTGGGCTTAAATTCGGTATCCATATCATGCGCGGGCTTCCTAAAGTCGCTGCTGAAAAGAAACTTCCCGTTCTTGGTACAAACGGTATCACATGTGATATGATTGCTAATAATGACTCTGCCTGTACATGGCTTAGAGACAACTATAAAGTGGATATCACAAAGCCGGGTTCTCAGGAATATTATAATTCAATAATGAATATGTATGCTGAATGGGGTGTTGACTTTATTAAAGTAGATGACCTGTCGCGTCCTTATCATCATTCAGAAATCAGCATGATACGTAAGGCTATCGATCAGACAGGAAGACCTATGATTCTTAGTATGTCGCCGGGAGAAACTCCGATTTCAGAATATGAGCATTGCCAGAATAATGCTAATATGTGGAGAACGACTGATGACCTGTGGGATAACTGGACTCAGCTACAGTATATGTTTTCTATTTGTGCAAAATGGGCTCCTTACATTGCTCCGGGAACATGGCCTGATGCCGATATGCTTCCACTGGGGAAACTTAGTATCCGCGGGGAAAGAGGTTCTGAACGTTTTTCAAATCTTACCAAAGATGAGCAGATCACTATGATGTCATTGTGGACAATCTTCAAGTCTCCTTTGATGTTCGGAGGTCACATGCCGGAAAATGATGAGTTCACGAATTCTCTTCTTACAAATAAGGATGTGCTTTATATGCATTCGAACTCTACAAATAACCGTCAGGTTTCAAAAGAAGAAAATCAGATATTATGGAGTGCCGACGATACAGCTAATAATGATAAGTTTGCTGCATTGTTTAATGTAGGAGGAGATGAGTTTATCAATGAAAAGAAAGCTCTTTACAGAAGCGGTACTATCTCATATCTTACAACCGGTTACGGAGTAGATGTTGAAGTCGATATTCCTGCTGACAGCAAAGTGCTTTGCCTTGCGGTATCTGATGCGGGCGACGGTTATTCCTGCGATCATGCTGACTGGATCAATCCTACAATCATTCTTGAAGACGGTTCAGAAGTGAATGTGACTTCTCTTGATATTCTTAAATCTTCTGTTGGCTGGGGCAATCTTGGTGTAAATAAAAATATCAATGGCGGAACTCTTTCTGTAGACGGCAAGAAATATGCAAAAGGATTCGGAACTCATGCAAACTCTATAATTCTTCTTCCAATGCCTGAAGGTGCGAAGACATTCAAATCATTCGTAGGTATTGATAATACAGGCTCTGATCAGGGAAGTTATGCTTCAGTAGAATTCTTTGTTTTCAATGAAGATGCTACGACAAGAGAAGGTATCGATCCTGCAAAAGCTGCATTCAACAGCGGACTTGTAAGCCGTAAGATACAGAAAGAAGGAGTAGATGTAAAAGCAGATATAAAAGGAGCAGAAAAGCTTTATCTTGTTGTTACGGATGCCGGCGATAATTATAACTATGATCACGCAAACTGGGCTAACCCTGTACTTGTGGATTCTAAAGGCAATCAGACAAAACTTACTACAATGAACTGGACAAGCGCTACGAGCGGATGGGCATCGGTTCAGAAGAATAAGAATATCGATGGCGGAATAATGAAGATAAACGGCAAAAGCTATTATAACGGTTATGGCGTGAATTCAAATTCAACAATAATCTTTGATCTTCCGGAAGGACATGACTTTGTAAGCTTTGAGGCTTTCTGCGGTTATGATTCAAATATGGAAACAGCTCCTGACGGTGTGACTGTAGAATTCATGGTATTTACTGACGATCCTGCACCACAAAATGCTCAGATCATGAATCTTGATCTTCGTGCGATAGGTATTGAGAATAATCAGCCTTGTGTAATTACGGATATGTGGAGCGGTGAAGAGAAAGGTACTTTCGTTAATGATGAATTTGCTACACTTGTAAACGAACATGGTGCAGGACTTTACAGAATTTCGCCTGTTTCTAACATTGCTGCGTCTGTCAAGGAAAATAAAAGAAAAGAAGATACGTTAAAAGTAATACCGGGTAATGACGGAATCACTGTGGTATGTTCTAAAAAGGAAAAGATCAATATCTATTCACTGAACGGGAAAGTGATATATTCAGCTGAAAAAGGTAAGGGTGAACATTTTATCAAACTTGCAAAAGGAGAATATGTCGTTAATCATAAAGTGGTTTCGGTAAGATAAAATATAAACTTAAATTAAGTGCACAGATATTTTTATAAATCAATCGTTTCATATAAAAATCAGATAATAGACTTTGGCTTTTTGCCAAAGTCTGTTGTCGTTTTATTATATGTTTTTTTTTCTTTCTCAGTTTATGCCGTTGATGATATTTCTATAAGAAACATCGGAGTCGGCGACGGCCTGCCTAACGCTAATATAGCAGACATAAAACAGGATAATAAAGGATGCGTATGGTTTGCTACAAAACAGGGGCTAAGCCGTTATGACGGTACACGTTTCACAAATTATGAAACAGCGAATTCCGGTATTTCGGGAAATGAACTCAATACTCTTCATATGGATCCGGACGGAACCGGAATATGGATAGGTACTGAAAGGGACGGATTGAATTTCTTTAGTTTTAAAGAAAGAAAATTCAGAAATTTCACTATCGATCATTCATCTCCCGACTCTATACACAGTTCCGGCATCACCGATATTGCAGATTCAAAAAATAATGGGGTATGGATCGCCACATATGGAGCCGGAGTGGAATTTTATGAAAAGGAAACCAAAAAATTCAGTCATTATAATTCCCGCACTGTTGAAGGAATGTCGGATAATCCTGTATGGAGCATAAAAGAAGATCGTCGTGGCTTTCTTTATATCGGTTATCTTTCTGAAGGTTTCAGTGTGCTTTCTCTTAGGGATAACAAGATTCGCAATTTTAAGAAAAATGAAATTGAAGAACTCGGACCGTGCAGCAATGAGATCGTGAAGGTTTATATCGACCCGCGTGATAACGTGTGGCTTGCAACGATGTTCGGGCTTTGTCTTTATAATCCTAATACAGGGAAATTCAGAACGTTCCGTCATGATCCTGATGATGAAACTTCTATCCTTACAGACAGAATCTATGATTTTGCCTTTAAAAACAATTCTTTATGGATAACCTGCCGAATGGGAGGAGTAAGTGTTCTTGATCTTTCGCAGGATATATATGATACTTCCAGAAAGATAAGATTCAATAATATAAAGGCGGGAAAAGAAGATAATAACCTTTCCAGCATACATACATCTCCTATACTTGCCGATCGTTTCGGTAATATATGGATAGGTTTTGAAGGTGACGGTATTGACTGTATCACTCATTATTCTTCTGATTTTAAGACTATAAGAACAAAAGACCGCAATAAGATGGCTCTTACCTTATGTGCTGATAAGGGAAAGAAAATCTGGATCGGAAATGATGCGGCATCAATTTCGGTGCTTAACGACGAAAATCTTGAAACAAAGATAAAGAAGCGTCTTCCCGATTACTTTCACGATGTGATATTCCAGACTATATATAAGGATAATAACGACAATATATGGTTCGGTACATTTCTACATGGAATAATCCATTATGATACGGCTAAGGATAAGATATCGTTTATGAATCCGGATCCGTCATTACCACTCCATATCAAATGTTTTTCCGAAGATCTGAATGGCAATATGTGGATTGGAACTCATCACGGTGTTTTCTTTTATGACAGGATTTCAGGCAAATTCCGTCATTGCCGTGAAATAAATAATGCTGCCGGAGATAATATCATTTCCGAAATCATTAATGACAGAAACGGAAATCTGTGGGTCGCAACTTTCAGCGGAGGACTGAGTTGTTTTAGTTCTGACGAGTCACATTTATGGCGTTCATATTCTGACAATCGTTTCCCTTCTTCATGTATAAATACAGTTTTTGAAGATAATAACGGAGATATCTGGGCGGGAACAAGAAAAGGTTTGGTTTTTATTAAAAACAGACAGTTTGATGCTCCTGATTTCAGCAATTATGTTGTTTACGGAGAACATAACGGACTCTCAAACGGAAATATCAGGGCAATCAATGAGGATATATTCGATAATATCTGGGTAAGTACGAATATCGGAATTAGTTCCTTTATCCGTTCCTATGCAAGTTTCAACAACTATTACTGGTATGACGGCATAAGCCGTGGAGAATATATCGACCGTGCTACCACAATAGATGATCACGGGATGATATATTTCGGTTCCAGGGAAGGAATCGTTTATTTCAATCCGATGAGATTCAAGAATTCAGAATATAAAAGCGAGGTATCTGTTTCTGATTTTATCGTTATGGGAGTTAGAAACGAGAACAGAGCGAGATTTGTAGATATTTCGGAAAATACTCCTGTTGAACTTCATTATGATGAAAATACTATTCATATAAACTATTCCTGCAAGGATATATCTTATTCAAATGCAATGGAATATGCTTATCAGCTTGAAGGTCTGGAAGAATTATGGTATAATACATCCGACAATCATGTCACCTACAGAAATCTTCCTCCGGGAAAATATAAATTCCATTTGAAGCATAAGATGAGGGGAAATGACTGGGACAGCAATATAGAGACTGTGGATATAATTGTCAATCATCCTATATGGCTAAGTGCCTATGCAGTAGCTTTCTATTGTCTTGTTGCTCTTTCGCTTGTCCTTTTGCTTCTTTATCTGTATCATCGCAGGGTAAAAGCTGAAAACCGTCTTATCATTGAAACTGAAACTCATATCAAAGATAAGAAGGTAAATTCCGAGAGACTTGTTTTTTATACTAATATCGCTCACGAGCTTCGCACTCCGCTTACAATGATAATCGGTCCCGTACAGGATATGCTTAATGAGGTAAACGATCCCTCTCTTAAAGACCGTCTTGATATAGTGGACCGAAATGCGCGCCGTATGCATGATATGGTAAACAGGATTATGGAATTCAGAAAGACGGAAACAAGCAACCGCCGCCTTATGCTGAAATATGACAATCCTTCACAAGATATAAATGAGATAGTTTCTTATTTTAAGGGATCTAATAATAATCCGTCTCTCAAGATCAATTGTCTGACAAACGACAGTACCGAAATATGGTATGATAAAGAAGTGATTTCTATTATCCTGAATAATATCATTTCTAATGCTGTAAAATATACAAGTGAGGGAGAGGTTAAAATAATATCTTCTTTAGAATATAAAAATGATATCCGTTATTATACTCTGAGAATTTCTGATACCGGTTGTGGAATTTCTAAAGATAATCTTCCGAATATATTCGAACGATACTATCAGGGTAACGGACAGTTTCAGGCGGCAGGTACAGGAATCGGTCTTGCTCTTGTAAAAAATCTTATAGATCTTCATAAAGGAGAAATCTCTGTTGATAGCGTTGCAGGTAAAGGCACGACGTTTGAAGTCAATTTACCTGTTGACTATGATTATCCGGGAGAATTCAGATCTAAGAAGTCAAAGGATGTAACAGGAAACAGATTCACAGCTTCAGTAGGTGATAAAAATGAAATAATAATAGAAGAGGAGGAGGCCGTGGTCAAGATACTCATAGTTGAAGATAATGCCGATATCCTTTCTTATTTCAGCAATGCTCTATCTTCTTCTTATACTGTGATTTGTGCAAAAGATGGAGTTGAAGGACTACATATGGCCTTTGAATCTACTCCGGACATTATTATAAGTGATATAATGATGCCCTATATGGATGGCATTGAATTATGTCGCATCGTTAAGAATGATCTTCGTACTTCTCATATTCCGGTTGTTCTTCTTACTGCAAAAGATTCACCTGAAGATAAACTTGAAGGTTATAAGAACGGAGCAGACTCTTATCTTACAAAACCAGTAAGTGTGACTCTGCTTAAAGCAAGGATAGAAAATATACTGAACCGCAGAAAACTCTTTATAGAGAAAGTCGCAGGCAACACAGCTGTAAATAATAATGTAATTCCTGCCGATCCGCATTCTTGCGTGGAGGATGTCACGCAGGAGAATGTTTCCGAAGAATCTATCCCTCAACTTAGCGAACTTGACAGACTGTTTCTTGAGAAACTCAACAATCTTATTGAAAGCCGCATGGGAAATACCGATATAGATATTTCCGAACTTGCTTCAATGATGAATATGAGTCATTCAACTCTTTACCGCAAACTGAAAGCTCTGGCCGGATGTACCATAACGGTTTATATACAGAATCTGAGAATGCAGAAAGCCTCCGAACTGCTTAAAAAGGGAGATCTTACCGTTCTGGAAGTGATGTATTCCGTGGGAATGAATACCCCGGCATATTTCCGTAAATGCTTTAAAGACAAATTCGGATGCCTTCCGTCTGAGTTTAAATGATTTTTTGGTAATATTTAAAACTATTAAATAATATATGTCTGAAGGTTTCTACTTTCAGACATATTTTTTTGTACATTAACGGGGGATCGACTGAGCCGTGGCAAGGTTAATATTTTTCACAATTAACACTAAACCAATTTTTATATTTATTTTTGTAATATTACTTAGCGTATGCTATCGCGATAAATACCTTATAAAACTGTATGAAAGAATTTATTATATCTAAACAGGAAAGCGAAAAGACCGTATTGGTAGGTCTTATTACTCCGTCGCAAAATGAAGCAAAAGCCAATGAATATCTTGATGAGCTTGCTTTTCTTGCTGAAACGGCAGGCGCCGACCCTGTAAAGAAATTTCTTCAGCGTATTGATCAGCCCAATAACGCGACATTCGTCGGTTCGGGTAAACTTATGGAGATCAAACATTATATTGAAGAAAATGAAATCGGAATGGTGATTTTCGACGATGATCTTTCTCCAAAACAATTAAGAAACATTGAAAAAGAGCTTCAGGTCAAAATACTTGACCGTACCACTCTTATTCTCGATATATTTGCTAAACGCGCGCAGACTGCAAGTGCAAAGACTCAGGTTGAGCTTGCTCAGTATCAGTATCTTCTGCCGCGACTTACAAGAATGTGGACCCATCTTGAACGTCAGAAAGGGGGGATCGGTATGCGCGGTCCCGGTGAGACACAGATTGAAACTGACCGCCGTATTATTCTTGATAAGATATCACTTCTTAAACAGCAGCTTAAACAGATTGACAAACAGAAATCGACTCAGCGAAAGAATCGCGGAAAGATGGTGCGTGTCGCTCTTGTCGGATATACCAATGTCGGTAAATCAACGCTGATGAATCTTCTCAGCAAATCTGATGTATTTGCTGAAAACAAACTTTTCGCCACACTTGACACTACGGTCAGAAAAGTCATAATCGACAATCTGCCGTTCCTTCTTGCCGACACTGTAGGTTTCATCAGAAAACTGCCTACTCACCTTGTCGAATCATTCAAATCGACTCTTGATGAGGTACGTGAAGCTGATATCCTTGTGCATGTGGTGGATATTTCTCATCCTACTTTTGAAGATCAGATAGAAGTCGTTAATAAGACGCTTAATGAAATATGTAAGGCTCAGAATAAGCCAATGCTTCTTGTATTCAATAAGATAGATGCTTACAGCCATACTGAAAAAGATGCCGACGATCTTTCTCCCGTTACCAGAGAGAATATATCAATCGACGAGCTTAAAGAAAGCTGGATGGCCAAAATGCAGAACAACTGTATTTTTATCTCTGCAAGAGAAAAAGATAATATAGAAGAGTTAAAAAACAAATTATATGAAATGGCTAAAGAAATCCATGTCACGCGTTTTCCGTACAATGATTTTCTTTTCCAGAAATATGATGAAATAGAGGACGACAGCGACGGTGAGTCGGAGGATTTCTCTATTGAAGAAGATGATGATTTGATATAATTTCGTTTTTAATCACGCTATTTTAAAGTGATTTTCAGAGTATTTTTTATTGATTAATTTGGGGGTTGGATTAAGACCGTGGAATAATTAAATATCTTTTGTGAAATGGATTACAGATCATTGTCAAAAAACGAAATTAAAGAACTTGAACAAAACGGATCACTTTGCGACGACTGGAGCAAAGTAAAGGTAAAGGAAGGGTTTTCATCCCGCTTTATCAGAAATGTTACCTTTTCCGGTGACGTTGAAATAGGGCTGACTGAAAATACTCTTCAACTGCCCGGAGGTCTGACAAAGCATTCCGGTATCTATAACTCCTGTATAAACAACTGTTCCATAGGTGATAACGTGCTTATAGAAAATATCAGGGGATATATTTCGGATATACATATCGGCAACGGTTGTATAATAAGTTTCTCCGGACCTGTTTACTGTGAGGGGAAATCATATTTCGGTCATGACGTAAATGCCAATGTCCTGATTGAGACAGGAGGACGAGAAGTCGCTCTTTCCTCAAAGCTTACGTCTCAGAATGCCTATCTTCTGGCAATGTATCGTCATGATAAAGATCTTACAACAGGACTAAAACGTCTTTTTTCAGAATATGCAGAATCTCAGTCTGCAACTTATTCTACAATAGGCGAAAATGCGGTAATAGTAAACTGCGGAGAGATAAGAAATGTAAATATCGGCCCGTCAGCATTGGTAAGCGGAGCTTCGCTGCTTGACAACGGTACAGTGGACAGTAATGAAGAATCTCCAGCTGTTATAGGAAACTCAGTTATAGCCAGGGGGTTCGTGACGGCTCCCGGATCTGAAGTTTCAGAGGCTGCTCAGATATATAACACATATGTAGGGGAATCAGCAAGGATATCAAAAGGATTTACATCCCATGATTCTTTGTTCTTCGCCAATTCAATAATGGAAAACGGAGAGGCATGCGCTATATTCGCTGCTCCTTACTCGGTTTCCATGCATAAATCAACACTTCTTATAGGCGGATATTTCGCATTTCTTAATGCAGGATCCGGATCAAACCAGAGTAATCATCTTTACAAACTCGGACCTATACATCAGGGTGTTATCGAAAGGGGAGGGGCGCTTGCTTCCGATTCTTATTTAATGTGGCCTGCTCATATCGGTGCCTTCACGTTTGTTATGGGTCGCCATTATTCGCATCCGGATATTGAAGATATGCCTTTCTCTATGCTTATTCAGAAGGGAAATGAATCATGGCTTACTCCCGGTGTAAACCTTAACAAAGTAGGTATTATCCGTGATTCTCAGAAATGGCCTGTTCGTGACCGCCGTAAAGGGGAAAAACGTGATATCATAACTCACGGACTGTTTACTCCTTATATCATATCTCATGTGATTAAAGGTTATCGTTTCCTTGAAAACAAGAAGCGTAATATCAAGCCGCGACAGGAATATTTCCAGTATAACAATACATTTATAAAAAGTTCCGATCTGGACCGTTCTATAGAATGTTATTATAATACTATTGCTACATATATAAGCGAGACGCTGATAGGACGTATTCATGCCTGTGGAGATCCTTCACAGTTTCAGGATGCTCTTACTGTAGTAAATATCGGAGATATCTCATGGAAAGATATTGCGGGAATGATAACGCCTAAAGAGGGTATCGAACAGATTATTCTTGATGTAAAAGAAGGCAGGGTAGATTCTATTGACACTCTGGAAAAGGAGTTCAATGAATTAAACTCAGGCTATCATCAATATGAATGGATATGGTGTGCCAAACTTATTCATGACTGGTACAATATCGATGTCAATAATATAAAGAATAATGAAGTCAAACGTATTCTTGAACTTGGCTACAATGCTATTCTTATGAACGGAGAACATGTTCTTGAAGATGCTCTGAAAGAATATGGTGATAAACTTAAGGTTTCATTCGGAGTTCATGAATCTTCAGGTGAAAAAGGTGCTGAATTCATGAATATACGCGGTGAATTCGATTCAAATCCTGTTGTAGCCCAACTTCGTAAGCTATATCGCGAAAAGGCTCTGGAGTACCACAAACTAAGCACTTTATAATATTATTTATAAATATGAAAAGGAGAGATGACAGATTTGTCATCTCTCCTTTTTCATTTAAAAACCCAAAACGTCCGGAATATCCGGTTATGTGTAATTTAAAAAGATGGCATCCGACAATGCAGACTGATGCCGCGTTTTCCATTATTTTTCACTAAACATTATTATTTATTTGAATCTTTCATCTGAGACAAGTTTTTCCATCGGCAGATCCGGATTCTTTTCCAGCCATCCGGCTCTTGTATCGGTTCTGTTGTCATAACGCGGATAAAAAGGCTTTATATCTATAAGAGGTGTTTCATCAAGCATATCGACCTGTTCGATATATATTCTGTTATCTTTCACTTCGATAAGTCTTACCGTTGAGATACCTATCGCATTAGGCCTTTTCGGAGAGCGTGTAGCGAAAATTCCATGTGGCACAATATCCATAAAAGGCGTTACCTCCAGACTGTAACCTTCAATCTTATGAAACCTGTAAACCAGTGTGAGATGCGAAAAGCCTTCAATATCTTTAAGACCTTTACAGTATTCCGGTTTAAGTTCTATATATCCTTTTACTCCATCCGCTGCCATTGGCTGTACAGGCATTCCTTTTACATCCTTAAAAGGTGTGCGGATTATTCCGATCGGACTTATTGTTATATTTTCCATATTTTTTATTTTGAATATATTTTTTTTACCATAGAGATGTGGCATGCCACATCTCCGAAAACATCATAATAAATTCCATGTATCCCTTGTCATCTGTTCCTCAGGGTTGAAGACGTGGCATGCCACGTCTCTACAGAATACATTATCATGATAAACAGAATGATTATGGTGGAAATATGCAATTCGCCGCGTTTCTGCGATATGTATCATTTTTACCACCGAATTCCACCGCTACCATAAATTTAAAGTTACGCCCCATACCGTATATCAACGATTCAAAAGGCCGGTATACTTCATTTGTCAGGTTATTAACGCTTACAGAAAATTTATAATCGCAACCCTTATATCTCTTTTTTATTCCTCCCTGACACCCAAGAAGAGAATATGCTCCCGTCGGATAACTGTTAGGAGCATATTCAGTCCTTCCGTCAAACAACAGAAAATTTAATCCTGCATATACAGATGATCTGTAGCCTATTCTGTATCGGTAAGTCAGTTCGTGACGTGTATTGAAAGGTGGAATGTTATTCAACGGAATTCCTTCCCTGCTAAACCATTTCTGATCCTTTTTAAGCTCATAACCTTTTGTCCATACTGCGAAACCATTGTAACTTATGTTGTCTTTCTCTGAGAATATTCCTTTTCTGTTATAACCCAGCGACACTTCCGCTCCGTAGATTATTGATTTCTCCATATTCTCATATCGGTAATTCATTCCCTTTTTAGCAGCACTTTTCCATACTTTTCTTCCGATAAAGTCATAGAGAAAATTTGAAAACGTACTGATATCGAATGTCACTCCTCCGATACCTCCGCGTATTCCGAAATCAAGATTCATTCCGTATTCCGGTTTAAGATCTGCATTGCCGAATACAAGACCATCTGTTGTCGCCGTTTCTACAAAAAGTTCTGTCGCATCAGGCATACGGCAGGCCCGTGCAATATTGAAAGAGATAAACAGATCTTCCACAGGAGTGTAAATAAGCCCTGTGCTTATATTAAAGGCATGAATATATTCATGGCGTCCTTTCTCGCTCAAAGTATCATGTACATTGCCTTCATTTATGTTGGCAATATCGCCTCTTACACCTGCTATCCACTTAAGCCTCTCATTTATAATATCTGTTTCTGTTTCGGCAAATACTCCGCCCATAAAGAGACCGGCATCTTCAGCTACACGGTTGCTTATCGTGAAATTCTTAAAATAATCAGTAAGCACTGTCGGTGAATCTACTCTGTAGAACACTCCGTCGGTACCCACTGTCAGCAGCGATCGTGTAGAAAGTTGTGTCATAGCATGCATTCTCCATCCGGAATAATAATTGTCATAACTGACGTCTTCACTGTATGAGAGTCTTCCCGAAGCAATATCATAATCGTTTCTTATGTCACGCATCCTGTCTTTATCGAAATATACCGATAAATCAGCCTGTTTAATAAAGCCGTCTGATTTCCATATCCCAGTCAGCGAACAGTGATAATTGTCATCTTTTTCTGTCGTCTGAAGCACATAATCTGTTCCGTTATAACCTTTTGCTCTTCCCCACGGTCCTCCAAGATGTATATTCCCTTCCGCAGTGAGAGAAAAACTCTCGTTCTTTCTTAACGCCAGAAATGCGCTTATGTCCTTATCTGTATGATTGCTGTTGAAAGCTCTTTCTGAATTACCGTATCTCATATCTTCAGCTGTCATATATCTGCCTCCGATACCGAAAGCGGCATTTCCGAAATTATAAGATATATTGGCAAGTGCCGAATATTCATTATTATTCTCTCCGTATGTGGTAAGCACTTTTCCGTTTATCCCTTTACTCCCGAAAGGGGAACGTCTCACCATATTTATTATTCCGGCTATGGCTCCCGGGCCGTATCTCACCGATGCCGGACCCTTTATGACATCTATTTTTTCAAGATCGAAAATGTTGACTGTCTGACCGGTAAATCCGGCCGAAGTGCTACCCATACGCCTGTTGCCGTCAAGAGTTATAAGAAGCCTTTTACCGGAAAGTCCTCTTAGCACTATCGGTGAATGATATTCGGCTTTCTTATAAAGTCCGGGCACCGTCTCAAGAATGTCTATAAGCGAAGTACTTATATTTTCCTCTATTCTTGTATCGTAAACTGATGTCTGCGCATACTGTTTGTTGATATTTATTGCAGATCTTAATGCCGTGACTTCCACGTCATTCAGTTTCTGTGATTCGGGTGACATGGCAATAAGCAGTTCTGAACTTTTTGCCGTAAAGCTCATCTCATAAAGAGTATAACCGACATATGAAGCTCTGAGTCTTAAGGAATCATTATTAATCTTTTCAATAAAAAAACGTCCTTCCTCATCACTCTGGCATATCATCTTACCACTGTTATCACATATATGCGCAAAAGAAAGCGGCAGGCCTGTTGTTTTGTCGAAAATATATCCTTCATAACTCTCTGCCGTCGCTCTTAAAGATATCAGAACGGCCAGCATAAAAGTGATATGGAATAATTTTCTTTTCATAATCCCGGTTTATTTTGTCGCTATAAGTTTCCATGTCACAGTGCTCTTCTGAGAATCCGGCCCCGTTCCCTTAAACAGAGTGACCATAAACAGAGAATATGCTCCCTCTCTTGTCTTTACAAGAAATACAGGCTGCAGATTTATCTGCTCCGGATCATCAGCATTACATTCGAATACACCTCCGTTATTGGGACGAAACTTATTTCCTATTATAAGTTTCGAGTATTCTTCTTTTATAAGCGACTGAATCTGAAATCCCTCTTCATGATTATAGGAGCCATCTGCATTAATCATGCAACTTTCGTCATGCCGATGTTTCGTACTTTGAAGGTCGACTACGGGGTCACATTTCAGACTATCATTAAATAGATCTTTCTCCACGTTTGTGAAGGATTCAAAACGGCTTATGCCATAACCCACTATTGCTGCAGAAACTCCCGTATTCATAAATATCACGGGATTTCCCGCTCCGATCCAGTCTCCTGTAAAGCTTTGGGAATAAGATAAATCATTGTAGAAAAGCAGATCGAAAGGAAAACTTCCCAATGTCTCTTCTGTAAGATATTCCGAATCCACTGAGTCGTTGCCGAAATGAAAAAGATCCATTCCGTATCCGTTTCTGTTTACCGTCGGGTGCCGCTCTATCTTATATACCCGTGTGTCCCATATGCTTTCGGGGTATTTTATCTCTTCATTGAAAATATCTTCACTGCATCCTCCGGAAAAAAGTGTCAGCAGCAGTAAGAGTACTATATGATCTTTAGCTTTCATAAAACCTTCAATTTATAATTTTATAGTATTATGCTTCTGTCAGTGATATATATTCCTCATCACTAAGTTCGTATTTATAGAATATCCTGTAGAACTCTTTAATTTTCTCCCTTACCGTTTCCGAAGGACAGTCCTTGAAAATTCCGCAAAACCACATAAGTCCGCACAATCTGTTGATTGAAGGTGGCATGTCAAACCATATAAACGGATGTGACGGAATATTATAAAACCTGTCATTTTTCACAGCCTGAAGAATTTTCCAGATCCTGTTTTCTTTCACTTCATTATAAGGATTGAGATTACCTTTTCCCATGCAGAAGATGTAATCAGGATTCACGGCCATAAGTTGTTCAAGTGATATCTCGGAAAAACCTTTTGTGTCCATAGATGCCTTCACGGCATTGCTGATACCGAGGATTTCGAATATCTGAGCATGTGAACTTCCTTCGGGAGTAGTTCTCAGACCACCTTTTCCGTTGGCTATATATACTCTTTGCGTTGTCTTCTTATCTTTATATCTTATCACTTCGTCATATACACCTCTTATATAATCAGCGCATATCGCTGCGTTTATTTTTTCATCCAGTAACTCTCCAAGAAAAAGATAAGTACTGTCGAGATTCATAAGTTCCAGATCCACTACGATAAGGGGCTTGTTTATTTTCTTTGCAAACTTCGTATATCTTGACAGATCATTTACCGTATTCTTACTGACGAAAGTCCCTACAATCAGAATATCCGGATTAAGTTTAAGCACTTCTTCGGCATTCTGAATATCCACCTCCTGCATATCGAGATAACTTTTGGCGATAAGACGCATATCGGCATTCTCTCCGGCCCAGGCCTTTGCTGTCATTTTGCTTTCCGCTATAGGAAAAAGCAACATATTCGTCTTATTGTCAAAAGGAACAATCTTTTCAATATGGTCGGGTATTTCGACTTTCCTGCCAGCCATATCGGTGATATTTCTTCCGAAAATCACGCTTCCTGTGATAATGAATATAGTCAGGAAAAATAATCTCAGTGGATTCATATTTTTTTTAATAAGACGGCGGCTTTAATAACCGCCGTCATTTTTTTCATAACACAACCTTCTCTTTAATATATACTCCTTTTTCGGAGTTCGTAAGTATATTTATAGTTTCCGACGTATGCGGAATATCTTATTATTTCTTTATTATTTTGAATGTATATCCATCAGTTTTCAGAAGATACATTCCCGCAGCAAGTTTACTTATATCTATCGTATTACCGCCTTTAAAGGCTAAGCCCGACATTGAAAGAGATCCTCCTGACGAATATATCTCATAAGACGTTTCTTTTACGGAAAGCAGACTGAACACATCTGATGTTGAGTTAGGATATACAAGAATTTCATCCGTAGAAGATACGCTGCCTACCTTAAGAATTTCTCCGCTGTCTCCCCCGGTTCTTTCAACTCTCATTATTCCCCGTACGGTAGCATGATTGAAACCTGATCTGTTTGTAATCTGAAGATCGTTGGTTGCGGCAGTGAAATAGGCATAACGTCTTCCGTTGCCGGCAGAATCTGCATGAACAAAATGATCTGTCCATATCCATGTGTCAAAGTCAAATCCGGGAGCCTCAACGGTATTGTCTTCCTGTACATTTCCTCCAACTATTCCCGGAGCGACAAGATTAAGTTCCGATTTATTCCAGCGTATATCGTCTACGGATGGAAGGCTCTCGTTGATTTCCCATCCTTCTCCCGGCCTTTTCTTAAGAAAAAGACCTATATTCTGAATAAAACTTGAATCTATAGCTGTAGCACCTGAACCGGAATTAGTAATCCATTTGCCAATAATAACTTCTTCGCTCTGCATTCTGCGGCTCAGGTCATACCAGGCAGTAGTATCGGCGACTTTCCATCCCACCGGAAGCAGTCCTCCGTTAACGTTAAAAGAAAACTTAGGAGTTGCTTTTTTTCCGTTATTCTTTGAATTCGTTGCAGCCGACCATGTGTATAAAAGACCATATTTCTCAACATTGGATTCGTCGTGGTTAGGGAAAGCATATGAAGCTGTCTCTGCAAACCATGAATAATAAGTAGTCTCGCCATCTATGGGACGTCTTGAATCGATTTCAACAAAAGATCCTACCGCTTTTCCGTCATTATAATGGGTATTACGCAGATTCTCAAGCATCCACCATGTATCACCGAAACGTGCAGTCTTATACACGTTGCCGTCATAATCGGTCACCGTCCCATATTCGTCAGGTTCATACACCGAAGGGGTTTCGGGATCGGGTAGCCAGTTTTGAGCATTGACTGTATTAAATACAGGAACAAGCATAACAGATAACAGAAGTAAATTTTTTTTCATAACCTTAAATTTTATAATCATTAAATACAACCTCGTTATAATTTAAACGGATAACGGTAAACAAAAAAATATTCTCATTCAGGCCGACTGATATATCATAATAGAAAATATAATATTTGTCTATATTTTTAATACAATATTAATGCCATAGTTGTTATGTCTCTGATAATTAGGGATATATGGATTTGTGGGTTTTCTGAAAGCTACGTTTATGTAGTAAATCACAGAAAATCATTCATTTATGATACTATCAGCTAATAATTGAATATGATCCGGCTAATGAAGAAATAAAGAAAAGTAAATCATTATCTGGCAACATATTCTCCTTTGAAAGATTCAAAAAACTTTTCCTGCATCAGTGCCTTACATTCCTTTGTATCCATTGAGTATATATTATCCCATCCAAGCCAGTTAAGAGGCGGGATCTTACCGCTTTCCTGTGTCGGAAAACTCAGGGAAAGAAGCATATCTTTCATTTCATTACTGATAATGAAGTCGATCAGATCTTTATGGCGGGAATATGCACCTTTCTTTACAAGCATCTGTACCGGACTTACGATAGCACCGTCTTCAGGCCATATAAGGCGGAAATTTTCTCTTTTCCTGACATTTTTGTAGAAAGAGTAAGGCATTACAAATGCTGTGATGCCATCCGTGTTGTCGCTGTTTATCATCTTAACCATCTGAGAAGGATGGAGTCCCGCAGCAGTGTTGCGCGCAAGATGTGAAAGAGACTCAAAACCATAATCCCGCACATAAGGGAAAAATACTGCATTGCAGAAAAAATCTTTGTCGCCGCGTATTATAAGACTTCGTTCAAGGCGCGGACTGAGCAGATCGCTCCAGGTACGTGGTAACGGAGCGTTATTAAATTTACGGATATCGGCTACAATGACAAGAACATTTGCCGGAAGCATGGTAAACAGTCCGCCGGGATGTGAATATCCAGCCTCTGTATATGATTCGTTTATTTCGGCTCCTATAACTTCAAAATTCTCTTCATTAAGAAATCTGTCAAGAAATCTTTTGTGATGCAGCGAATTGATATCTGATGTTATAAGGATATCGGGCAGTGAATCGATATTGGTCATAGTATCGATGTTGCCGTAGAAGCTCTTTTCATAATTCAGATTACCTTCTATAATAAGTGATTCCGACTCACCTGAATCATCGACATATTGCGGAAACTTTTTATAAAGAGTTTCTTTGAAGGGATTTCTCAATCCGCATGGCATTAAAGCAAGTAGTGTAGGAGCTGACATTTGACTTTGTATTAAATATTTGTTTTAAAATCTGATACAATATCAATGCCATTCTTTTTAAATTGTTGATAGATAGTGTTTTATGTCTTTTGCCAAATGTTGAAGCTTACATTAATGTAGTAAATGACTGAAAATAACATGTTTATGCTACAGAAAAGTAATATCTGCTTTTTCCTGCTTTCTGAAGCTGACTTCCGGCAGTGATATGAAAGAACTCCGGCCTGTGGCTGTTTGTACTTCTGCAGGTATTAAGATGAGCATCTCCCGCAATTCGGATTTCCCTCTACCGGTGTCCGTAATTAAAAAAGGGAATAAAGATTTTTATATACAGATAATGGAAAATAAAAAAGGCACACCAAAACGGTGTGCCTGTATCTGAGTTTTAAATATTCATTATTTAGGAAGGTTGAAGACTATGCTCATTTCCTGCATTGCTTCGTCAGTCATTCCTGTAGGTTCGAATCCCATATTCTTTGCTGCAATATAGATCTGTGCCGCTTTTGTAAGTACGTCAACCTGATCGAAAGCTTCAAGAATGTCGTCACCAACAGCAAGCACACCATGTTTTTCCCACATTACAACATCATAGTCGTCAAGTTCTTCAAGTGAAGAATCTGCCAGTTCGACAGATCCGGGAATTTTATAAGGTATTATGCCAAGACCTCTGGGACAAAAAGCTTTGGTTTCAGGGATCATCGACCACAGAAGGCGTGTAAGGACATCTTTTTTAAGAAAAGCAGGATTGTGCGACATTGCCACAAGTTCGATAGGATGTGTATGAAGCACCGCTTTATAGTCCGAACCTTTGCCTACGAAGTGATTGTGTACCGAAAGATGAGCCGTAATTTCTGAAGTCGGTTTAACCGGTTTATCAGTGATTATTTCATAACTTTTGCAGTCGTCGCATATTCTGATCACCGAACCATTGTCCATAGGGAATCTGGCAAGATCGCGCATACGTTTGTTTGTTCCTTTACAGAAGAAATAAGCTCCTTTAAGATAAGGGAGTTCCACGTCAAGAGCGATTTTTTCGGATATAGGTTTCATGTTTTTCAATGTATCATCGGCAAGATCAGTAATATTTACCGTGATATTTCCTCCGTTTCTTTCAGCCCAGCCTTTTGTCCACAGATAACCTGCCACTTCGGCAACCTTTTCTATCTCCGTTTTAATTGCCGGTGAGGTTTCTAAGATTGTTGTCATTCTTTTAGATGTTAAGTTTTAATTATGTTTTCCTCTAATCGGATATCCGCTTTTTCTTTTATGATGCGCATGTCATGTTGTCGTTGATATCGCAACATTAAGAAAGCAATTTCCGCTATATATGGTAGTTTTTCGTAATTTGCTTATTAATAAGAAATAAAGCATTAAATGTCGATATCACAAAATTATAATAAATTCAGTCTACTTTTGTAAAAGATAGCTAATTAAAGATCTGCTACAGCTTAAATTTTTAAGTTTTACCGCATAAATTCAAAAATAAGAAAGGCGCCTGTGAAGCAATTCTTCACAGGCGCCCTTCTTTCTGATAAATATCGGGATTATATTATCGAAATAATATGAGGCCGATATTTTAAAATTTTCATAAATAATTAAAAAAATGGAATGTTCTTGCAGCTTGTTTCAGAAAGACTTTTAGTTCTGAAATTTTCTGATTCTTCGACTACTTTCTCTATTTCTTTAACTTCATCGAAAAGATTAAAGTTTTCGCTGCGGTCGAACTTACTTTTAGATTTCACATTTTTTTCTGCGTGACCTTTTGTCCATAAATAACCTGCGTTTTCCGCGATTCTTGTGATTTCAGTTCTGCTAAGAGATTTTTCGGGCAAAGAAGTTTTCATTTTTTTAGATTTTAATATGTGTTTAAAAATTATCAGGATTTTAAGGCTCAAAAAAATAAATTTCAAAAAATCATCCTTCGATTAATAGTTCCGGGAATGAATAGCAGATTTTATTTTACATAAAAAATGATGCCGGAAATAAATTGTTAATCACAATTTTTAATAAATCATCTGTCACAAGAACAAACGGGAAATTAATTTGTTCGCGGTCTAACTATTTTTTTTAGTGCAGATATTCTAAAAAATATCTAAATACTATCTAAAAACTATACTATGTTTCTCAATGTTTGAAATTTGTTTTCTAACAAACCGTTGCAAAATTAAGAAATATTTGGTTTTATAAAAATTATACAAGAAATAAGTGAGTTAAAAAACATTCCAAAGGGTGTTAATTAACAGTATTTTGTAGAAAATGTGTTTTAAAGAGAGCATGGAGACTTGATATGCTATATATGCGATAATAAAATATAAAAAACGGGATGTAACGCATTAAGCATTACATCCCGTAAATATAATTGTCAA